>NZ_JBLIEK010000012.1:0-50302 GCF_047632995.1 Psychromonas sp. | reverse complement strand
GTTGAGTGAGAATAAGCGTTACTCTGTTGTTAAACTTTGCGTTGTAAAAGAGCCAGTCGCCAGCGAGTGGCTGGGACTGATTGATGAGCTGATGCTTAGAGTGCAATCAGAAACGCCTTTATGTTTTATGCTGGTCGACAGTTTTCTTAATCCGGCTATTAGCCAAGCGATAGCTAAGTTTGCGCGGGTGTGTTTAGTTAAAATGAGTGCTGAGCAGATCTGGTTAGGCCCCGTAATTAACGCATTCAATGCAAAAGAATATTTGCACGCTTTGCAAACGCGCTTAAAACATAATAATCCGACCTTAGCCTTAGCTGAATCTTTGTTCCCTGATCGGGCATTGTGCATTCCCTATCGCACTGTAAATAGCTTATCGGCGCAGCTGCGAAAGTTAATAAAAAGTGAACTGCATGCGCAACTGTCCCAGAGTAAAATGGATCTCACTATTGTTAATATCAATACACTGAAGGTGCAGCACCATCCATTGTGTTTAGCGGTTAATAAAAAACAAACTTTTCATCAGCAAATTCACAGCCAGATAACGCTGGCCAACTGCCCGGTTAATTTCAATATTGATGGCGGTTCGCGTGCGATTGCCCCTGAGCAGACAGTACAAAATATTACCCCTTTTGTCAGCCCAATCACCGGCCTTATCACCCATATTCAAGCGTTAAAAGCGAGTGCCGATAATCCTGTAAAGATATACTCCACGGCTTTTTTTAAAAAACCAGCACCCCAAACAGATATTAAGTTAGCGAATGATAGTTTTGTGCACACTTGTATGGGCAAAGGGGTTTCCCATAGTCAGTCGCAAGCCAGTGCTTTATGTGAAGCGATTGAGCGCTATTGTGCCCATTATCAAGGAGATGAACCTCTGCACTTGGCGACCAAGGCGCAGTTGGATAAACGTTATTATGATTTCCAGCAGTTAGTTCCATACAGTGAAAGTCAATATCAAAACTTCACGGATCAAGCACATCCCGATGCGCAGTTAAAACAGGCGGCATGCCGTTATAATGATCAGGCTGTGCACTGGCTGCCAACTTGGTCATTGAGTGAAAATGATCATGTCTATCTGCCATTAACCAGCTGTTTTGCCAATATCCCCTTTGACGACCAACAGTTTGCGCGTTGGCACTCTAATGGTTGCGCCGCAGGAAATACCCTAGAGGAAGCGATTTTACAGGCATTGTTTGAGCTGATAGAGCGCGATGCCACCGCTATTTGGTGGTATAACCGCATAGAACGTCCTGAATTTGATCTGCGGCTGATTGTTCCTGAACACTTTGCTTTGCTAAACGAAACATTATCACCACAACACGATTTTTGGGTGTTGGATCTAACCCATGATATTGGCGTGCCTGTGATGGTGGCCGTTGGACGTAATAAAAACACGCAGGGATTCAGTTTTGGTTTCGGTTGCCATCTGCAAAAGGAGTTGGCAGCGCAACGTGCCTTAACCGAGTTATGTCAGCTTATCCCCATTCGCGAACAAAATGACGCGCCGTTTGATTTTAATGCGGTTGCAGTGGGCGCGCATCTGTTTCCAGCGACTCATGCACAATCTCAATCTACTGAATATTGTAGCAGTGGAGATATAAAACTTGATATAGAGAATATCGTTAAAAAATTAAAAGCGTTAAACCTTGAGACGCTGGTGCTGAACTACTCGCGTGAGCCCTTACCCATTAAAACGGCTAAGGTTTTTGTGCCCGGGCTTTGTCATATTTGGCCGCAACTCGACAATGTGCGTTTATATCAGGTCGCTGTCTCGCTTGGTTGGTTAGAAAAAGCCAATTGCGAGCAGACTATCAACCCGCAAGCCTTATATATTTAACGAGTCCATTTTATGTGCGCGATTGTTTTTTATCATTCCAACCAGCTCCCTTGTGATACGGGAAAATTTGCTCAGGCGTTAACTTCACTTAGCCATCGTGGGCCAGATCATTCTGGTCTGTGGTATGGCGATGATGGCAAGCTTGCCATCGGTCATAACCGCTTGGAAATCAATGGCGGCAGCTGTGCTACGCAGCCTATGCACAGCAGCGATGGTGAATTGGTGATCGCGGTTAATGGCGAAATCTATAATAAGCGTGCAGAAATTGAAAAGCAGGGCGCTACTTTTACGAGCGAAAGTGACAGTGAGTATCTGCTCCATCAATTTAAACTTAAAGGGCTCACCGGGCTGAGTGAACTTGATGGCGAGTTTGCATTTGTTATCTATGATAAAAGCAGTAAGACGGCTTACTTAGGACGGGATCGTTTTGGCATTAAACCCCTTTTCTACAGTCAGCATAATGGCGCGCTGGTTGCTGCTTCAGAAATTAAAGCGCTGCTTGCCTATGGAATTCCCGCTAAGTGGAATAAAAACTATTTGGCAGGAAGTGAATATTTTGTTCAGCATGCCAATGAGACATTCGTCGAGGGAGTCTATGCCATAGCGCCGGGTAATATTTTAAAAATATCAGAAAAGGGGGTTGAGTCTTTACCCTATATCACTGAATCGCCACTTGATCCCTCACTCTTTGAATCGCGACCCATTGCCTTTAATCAAGCTTGTGATGAGTTTGAAAGCTTATTTGTCGGAGCGATTGAAAAAAGGTTACTGAAAAGCAGTAGCAATCAAACCTATTTGAGCAGTGGTATCGACTCTTCAGCCATTACCGCAATTGCCGCGCGCTTGTCTGGTTCGCTACATGCGTACAGCATAGGCTTTGCAGATACCGCTTTTGATGAAAGCAAACAGGCACAAAAATTTGCTAAAGAGATTGGTGTCAGCCACGATATTGTTGAAGTCACTGATACTATTTTGGCCAATAATTTTGCCCATGCCGTCATTCACAGTGAAATGCCGGTACCCAATATTAATATCGCCGCCAAATATCATCTTAGTAAGCAATTATCTCAGGCGGAGCATAAAACGGTATTAACAGGGGAGGGGGCGGATGAATCGTTACTGGGTTATGGCTTTTTTAGGCAGGACTTAACTAAGCCTTACCGTGATCTACAGCAGTTCCCATCGAGTTGGCAACCCCATCTTTCTGCAGTGCAAAAGCACCTTGGTTTTCTGCCCGCCCAAGCCGTTCATGCCTCTCCCAATGGTCTTTTGTTGAATAGCTTACGAAACAGTGAGCACTTGACTGCCACCTCTTTTAGTTCTTTTGCCCGGTTTGATTCAAGTGTTACAGCAGATCCGATTGCACGTTCACAAAAACTGCATTATCAATCCGTTTTTCAAAGCTATAACTTAGGCGCGTTAGCCGATAGAACAGAAATGGCTCACGGTATAGAAGGGCGACCGCCATTTTTGGATAATGCGCTGGTGGAATTTATCCATAGTTTGCCGCTTAGCTATAAATTTGACGAACAGATTGATAAACGAATTTTACGCGCGGTGGCGGGAAAATATATGCCGCACAGTTACGCGCAGATAGCAAAAAAGCCGTTTATCAGTGCACCAGCCAGTTTGCGATCGCAGGGGCCACTTGCCGCGTTATTTCAACATTATTTTCTGGAGTTAACTTATCTTCCCGATTTTTATAACAAAGAAAAGGTGAGAAAGCTCTATCTTGAAGCGTTAACCCTTGATGCGAACAAGCAAGCCTCGTTAGATCCCGTTTTTATCCATTTAAGCAGTCTGATGATTTTACAAAAGCGTTTTGGTTTGAGTTTTTAAATTGCTTTTTTCTTTATAGGTTGTTTTTAATCAATATTTTCAAATGTACCAATAGCGTGAAATCACCCTTTCAATAGGAATTACGAATATTATCCTTGATCGCCCTGCCGAAGGAAGTTTCTCCCGAAAGCTAGCATCCGGTGAAGCTGTGAATAGTTTGGGATATGATAGCAAGTTAATGCCAGATCCCGTTTTTACGCTTTATCATTTATAGATAGAATGGTATTTTGGCAGATGATTGAAACTGATTACAATAACCCAGTGCTTGATACTTTAAGAGTACTGTTTATTTGTTTGTAAAATACGAGAACTAATGAGGCACTATGAAAACTATTGAACAATTAAAAAGAAGCCGTCGACTTCGTAAAAAGCTCTATGTGGATGAATATGCTGTATTAGGCTTTAAAGTTTCATTTACAATTAAAGCGTTAGACGAAACAACATTTGATTCTTTTTTTGAGGAATTTATTGATTTTGTCGGATCTAGAAATTTAATTATGGGCGGAGCAGGGGGCACTGAAGTGTTCACTGTTTTTATTAGCTCATATCAGCGCTACGGATCTGCTTCAGAAGAAGATCGTCAGGCATTTGTCGATTGGTTAGCTGAACGAGACTTTATCGAAAATGCAAATGTCGGTGAGCTCACCGATGCCTACTATGGTGCATAGTCCAGCCGCTTATCTTCCTGATAATAATCAAGATGCAGTGAATCAGTTACATTTTTAGGTAGCTGTCTCACTACATCTGGTTAATTTTTCCCATTGCCTTGTATGATTTGTAAGCAAACAGATTGTTTATTATTTTCCGATTTTTTGAATTGTGTATTTCCAACTTATTTGGGTATACACTACCCGCTTTATTTTTCAGGTTTTCCCTATATGAAAGTTTCAGACTTCTCTTTTGAGCTCCCTAATGAGTTAATTGCACGCCACCCGATGGCGGATCGCAGCGCAAGCAGATTACTATCATTGGAGGGGCAAACCGGCCTGTTAAAGCACCTCCATTTTGCCGATATAGTCGATCTGATTAATAAAGATGATCTGCTTATTTTTAATGATACCCGGGTTATTCCTGCTCGTTTGTTTGGCGAGAAAGAAACGGGGGGAAAAATCGAAGTGCTGGTGGAGCGCGTTTTAGATGAAAACTCCTTTCTTGCACATGTTCGCAGTTCAAAATCACCTAAACCGGGCTGCAAATTACGCTTAGAAAATAGTGTTGATGCGCTAATGGTTAAACGTCACGGCCCCTTGTTTGAAATCCATATTGAAAATGAAAAAACGGTTTTAGATATTTTAGAAGAGATCGGCCATATGCCTCTGCCTCCCTATATTGACCGGCCGGATGAAGATGCGGATAAAGAGCGTTATCAAACGGTGTATAACAAAAACCCCGGCGCTGTAGCCGCGCCCACGGCAGGATTACACTTTGATCAAAAGATATTAGATAAGCTTCAGGATAAAGGTGTTGATTTTGCTTTTGTTACCTTGCATGTGGGTGCCGGTACATTTCAGCCGGTTAAAGTAGATAATATACTCGATCATCAAATGCACAGCGAATATGCGCAACTTTCTCAGGAAGTGGTTGATAAAATCAATGCAACCAAAAAAAGAGGGGGACGGGTTATTGCGGTCGGTACCACTTCTGTTCGCTCCATTGAAAGCGCAGCTCAGGCATCGCTTGCCCAAGGCAAACCGCTGATGCCCTATTTTGCTGAAACCTCCATCTTTATCTATCCAGGATATGAATTTCAATTAATTGACGCGATGATCACCAATTTTCATCTCTCAGAGTCCACTTTATTAATGCTGGTCAGTGCTTTTTCAGGCAAAGAGCAGATCGATAATGCTTATCAAACTGCAATAAATGAAAAATACCGTTTTTTTAGTTACGGTGATGCGATGTTTTTAACCAAAAAAAAGTAAGTTGAATAAATTTTACAATTATAATCAGACTGTTTATCTGATAAGGAAATAAATGAAATATGAACTACTAGCAACAGATGGACGCGCACGTCGTGGTCGTTTGACCTTTGACCGCGGTTCGGTTGAAACCCCTGCCTTTATGCCTGTCGGTACTTATGGCACGGTAAAAGGGATGACACCTGAAGAGGTTGATGCTACCGGCGCTGAAATTCTGCTGGGTAACACATTCCACCTTTGGCTGCGTCCCGGTCAAAAAGTCATTAAGCAGCATGGCGATCTGCATGATTTTATGAATTGGAAGGGGCCAATACTAACGGACTCGGGCGGTTTTCAAGTCTTTAGTTTAGGTAAAATGCGAAAAATAAAAGAAGAGGGGGTGTATTTCCGTAACCCTGTTAACGGCGATAAAGTATTCTTATCGCCTGAAGTATCAATGGATATCCAATATGATTTGGGTTCTGATATCGTAATGATCTTTGATGAGTGTACTGCCTATCCCGCGACGCTCGAAGAGGCTGATGTTTCAATGAAATTATCGCTTCGTTGGGCACAGCGTAGCCGCAATCGTTTTAATGAGCTGGAAAATCCCAATGCATTGTTTGGGATTATTCAGGGTGGCTGTTTTGAACATCTGCGTGACATATCGCTTGATGGTTTAACTGAAATTGGTTTTGATGGCTATGCGATTGGTGGACTTGCTGTGGGTGAGCCAAAAGAAGAGATGCATAAAATTTTAGAATATATCACGCCTAAAATACCGGCCGATAAACCGCGTTATTTAATGGGTGTAGGCAAACCTGAAGATTTAGTCGAAGGGGTTCGTCGTGGTGTCGATATGTTTGACTGTGTTATGCCAACTCGAAATGCGCGTAATGGTCACCTATTTACGACTGATGGCGTTGTTAAAATTCGTAATGCTAAACACCGCGAAGACACAACTACTTTAGATGCAGAATGTGACTGTTATACCTGTAAAAATTATACACGTGCATACTTATATCACCTTGACAAATGTGGAGAAATCCTCGGTGCACGTCTAAACACGATCCATAACTTACGTTACTATCAACGATTGATGAAAGGTTTGCGTGATGCTATTGCAAAAGGTACATTAGAGGAATTCGTTGACTCGTTTTATAAGCGTATTGGCAAAGAAAAAGCACCGCTTAACGATTGATCGATTTATAACAAGAATGTTAATTTAAAAACAACAATATTAATTTAAAAACAATAAGGGAACACAATGAGTCTATTCATTTCACAAGCACATGCCGCTGCTGAAGGCGCACCTGAACAAGGTGGTTTTCAAATGATTTTTATGGTGGTTGTATTTGCCGCGATTTTCTATTTTATGATCTATCGCCCACAAGCAAAACGTACTAAAGAGCATAAAAATTTAATGGAAAACATCGGTAAAGGCGATGAGATTTTAACGCAGGGCGGTTTGATTGGACGTGTGGTTAAAATTAGTGCTGAAAATGACTATGTTCAAGTTGAATTAAACGAGAATAATACCATCGTTATTAAAAAGAATTTTATTACTGCCGTGTTACCAAAAGGCACGCTTAAATCTATCTAAAAAAGCTTAAGTCACTTTAAGAAAATGGCGAAGTGATCTTATGACTTCGTCTTTCATTTTCCTTTAGCGTCTAATTAAAGGACAGTAACGTGTTAAATAAATACCCTTTGTGGAAGTACATACTGCTCGGCTTTATTGTAGTGATCAGTATACTTTATGCCGCTCCAAATCTTTACGGTGAAGATCCTGCCGTTCAAGTTTCCGCTACCCGTGGAGCCAAAGTAGAGCTTGCTACTTTAGATAAAGTGCAAGATTTTCTAAAACAAGCCAATATCAGCCCTAAAAGTGCAATCCTGGAAGATGGGCAAATACTAATTCGTTTAAAATCCAGTGAGGATCAACTTGTCGCACGCGAAACGCTTAGCTCAGAGTTGGGTGACGGCTTTGTCACTGCTTTAAATTTAGCGCCTTCGACACCCGCATGGCTGGAAGCGATTGGTGGTTCACCTTTAAAACTCGGTCTTGATCTGCGAGGCGGTGTTCACTTCCTGATGGAAGTTGCTATGGATGAAGCTATCAGTAAAGGACAAGAGCAGCTGGTGCAAGATCTTCGTGCAGAATTGCGTGAACAAAAAATTCGTTATAGTGATATTCGCAAAGCGGACAGTGAAACCGGCGTGATTTTACGCTTTTCTGATCAATCAATACTGACAAATGCAATTGATCATCTTCAACCTATCAATCCAGGTTATCAGTTTAGCGATGCAGAAGAGGGCGGCGAGTTTACCCTTCTTATCTCCATGACAGAGCAAAAATTAAAGTCAGCTAAAGAAGA
Organism: Psychromonas sp.; assembly: GCF_047632995.1. GTDB lineage: Bacteria > Pseudomonadota > Gammaproteobacteria > Enterobacterales > Psychromonadaceae > Psychromonas. Next base: position 42,350 of record NZ_JBLIEK010000012.1, on the reverse strand, counting down.
TGCATTGCAACAAAATTTAAGTATTTTACGTAATCGTGTTAATGAATTAGGTGTTGCTGAGCCATTGGTGCAGCGTCAGGGTACAGATCGTATCGTTGTTGAACTACCCGGTATTCAAGATACTGCAAGAGCCAAAGAGATTTTAGGTGCAACTGCAACACTTGAATTTCATGCGGGTGATTTTGAGACGGATATTAACGATGCCTTAGCCGGTCGCATACCATCATCTTCCATTATCTATAAAGATCGCGATGGTCGTCCTGTTGTCGTTAAGAAAAGGATAATCCTATCGGGTAACCATATAGTTGATGCGCAATCAAGCGCGGATGAGTATGGACGCCCGCAGGTGAGCATCTCTCTTGATTCTGAAGGCGGCAGTAAAATGTCTCGATTTACCAAAAATAATATTGGTAAACCGATGGCAACCTTGTTTATTGAATATTTACCAACAGGCAAGAAAAAGCCCAATGGTAAAAGCGAAATCGAAAAACGTGAAGAGATTGCGAATGTTGCAACAATTCAAGCTCAACTTGGACGCAGCTTCCGTATTACCGGCTTAGATAATCCGGCTGAAGCCCATAATTTAGCCTTGTTGTTACGTGCCGGTGCCTTGATTGCGCCAATTCAAATTGTTGAAGAACGCACAATTGGGCCAAGTTTAGGCCAGCAAAATATTGATAATGGTATCAAAGCGATGATTTATGGCTTGCTTGCTGTTGTCTTATTTATGTTCGTTTATTACCGTAAATTTGGCGCTGTTGCTAATACCGCTCTGTTATTTAATATTGTGATGATTGTTGGTGTAATGTCGATTGTTCCGGGAGCCACGTTAACACTGCCGGGTATAGCAGGTATTGTTCTGACGGTGGGGATGGCTGTTGATGCAAATGTATTGATATTTGAGCGTATTCGTGAAGAGTTGCGTGCCGGTAAATCGATCCAAAAATCAATTCATGAAGGTTATGCAAATGCATTTTCAACTATAGCCGATGCAAATATCACAACCTTAATCACGGCAATTATTCTGTTCGCTGTTGGTACAGGCCCAATTAAAGGTTTCGCAGTAACACTCGCGATTGGTATTGCAACATCAATGTTCACTTCTATCTTCGGAACGCGTGCTATCGTTAACGCAATCTGGGGTGGTCGTAACGACATTAAAAAACTATCAATTTAGGGCAAGGATAAATTATGTTTGAGTTAATTAGAGCGAAAAAAACAATTCGCTTTATGCAATATTCAAAACCTGCAATGTGGTTTTCAATATTGTTGATTGTAGGCTCGTTAGTTACGCTGAGTATCAACTGGCTGAACTGGGGACTTGATTTTACGGGTGGTACTTTAATTGAAGTTGGTTTTGAACAGCCAGCAAATTTAAGTGATGTTCGTACAACGCTTGCGGCTGCTGATTTTTCTGATGCAGTCGTGCAGCATTTTGGCACCAGTCATGAAGTTATTGTGCGCCTGGCTCCTCGTGATGGGGTAAAAGGTGAAGTTATCGGCAATCAGGTTTTAAATGCACTGCAAGCGGGTTCATTTGGTCAGATTGATATGCGCCGCATTGAGTTCGTTGGCCCCAATGTAGGGGGGGAGCTAGCTGAAAATGGTGGCTTAGCACTGATACTTGCGTTGGTCTGTATTTTATTCTACGTGAGTGCTCGATTCGAGTGGCGATTAGCCATGGGATCGGTTTTAGCGCTGGCACACGATGTTATATTAACCTTAGGTGTGTTTTCGTTATTTCGGATTGAATTTGATTTAACGGTTTTGGCGGCGTTACTTGCTGTGATCGGTTATTCGCTCAATGATACGATCGTTGTGTTTGACCGTATTCGTGAGAACTTCCGCTTATTAACTAGCGCGACGCCAATAGATATAGTTGACCAATCCTTAACACAAACGTTAAGTAGAACATTGATAACATCGGGGACCACTATTTTTGTATTAGCGTCACTGTATGTTGTTGGTGGTGCCTTAATACATGGTTTTGCTACTGCGTTATTAGTGGGTGTTGTTGTGGGTACCTATTCTTCAATTTATGTGGCCAGTGCACTGGCAATTAAATTAGGTGTTACACGCGAGCATATGATTCCTGAAATTGTTGAGAAAGAAGGTGCAGATCAGGATCCTTTACATTAAGGCCGGTAATAATTTTTTGTGTTACCCCCTTTAAAACTAAAAAAACACTGCTTGCAGTGTTTTTTTTTGTTTGTAAAATTATATCTGTCTTTACTTTGCGATTATTATAGTTCACTCTTAAATCTCTTATCTACAAGGGTTTATTCATGAGATCATATTTATTATCTGTGCTTTGTTTACCTATTTTGCTGTTATTAACTGCCTGCCAGACTACGCATCAAAAAAGCGATGTTAATTCTGCAACTAATGATCTTATAAATGCATTTCCAGTGGCGACTGCCGTACAAATTAATTATCAAGATGAGGTTAAGTTACTGCGTATCAATCAGTTGATTGCCGAGCAAAATGATTTACCCGCAAAGCAGCTTGCACAGCTTTTTTACGATCGAGGTGTTATTTACGATCGTATGGGATTGGGTGCACATAGTCGCTATAATTTTACTCAGGCTATCAATATAGACCCTTCCTTTGCGCCGGCTTATAATTCACTGGGGCTTTATCTATTATTAGGTCAATCTTATGATGAGGCTTTTGATGCCTTTGATTCAGCATTAGAATTATCTGATCGGATGCAATTTAGTTATTTGCATCGTGCTATTGGCTTGTATCAGGTAAAACGTTACCCCTTGGCGAGTAACGATATCGAACTGTTTTATGCGCTGGATAAAAAGGATCCTTACCGTATTTTATGGCGTTATATTATCAACAGTAAAATTGATCAGGAAAAAGCATTAACAGGATTGCAAGATGCAGAGCAGCTCAGTAAAGACAAGCGTTATGCATGGTCTTTAATTGATGTGATTGCGGGTAGAAAAACAGAAATGGAATTTTTTGAAACTGTCTCTTATGGGGTTAATACAAATAAAGAATTAGCACAACGTTTATGTGAAGCTTATTTTTATCTTGCTCATTGGCATAAATTATCAGGCAATCTCAACAAAGCTATCTATTACTTCAAATTAAGTACATCAACCAATATTCATGATTTTATTGAATACAAATATTCATTAATTGAGTTGGCCTCTATTCAGCTTATGTTACAAGCTAAGCTAGATACTCCCTAGTATTATACAAATATGATCACCCTTGCTAGCGACTATTACTATTTCAGGGCGATTAAAAAAGGTAACCCTTGGTTACCTTTTATTTTTAAACTATCTTTTATTGTCGTCTAGTTAATCTACAAGATTATCTAAGAAACGCTCCGCATCTAAAGCGGCCATACAGCCTGTTCCTGCCGATGTGATTGCCTGACGATAGATATGGTCGCTTACATCACCTGCAGCAAAAACACCTTCTATGTTTGTTTGAGTCGCATTACCGTCGCTTCCCGTATTTACTTTTAGATAACCATGATTCATTTCAAGCTGCTCAGCAAAGATATCAGTATTAGGTTTGTGGCCGATCGCTATAAAGACCCCCATTACTGCTAGCTCTTCTGTTTTGTCAGATAACGTATCTTTTAAACGTAGCGCAGTGACACCCATCTCATCACCTAATACTTCCTCTAAGATACGGTCTGTGTGTAATATAATATTACCGCTGGCTACTTTAGCGTTTAATCTGTCTAGTAAAATTTTCTCACTGCGAAAACCGGTACGGCGATGCACTAAATGTACCTCGGCTGCAATATTTGATAAATATAAGGCTTCTTCAACCGCCGTATTACCACCACCGACAACAGCAACTTTTTGATTGCGATAGAAAAAACCATCACAGGTTGCACAGGCTGAAACACCACGGCCTTTAAATGCCTCTTCTGAGTCCAGGCCTAGATAGCGTGCGGACGCACCGGTAGCAATAATTAAGGCATCACAGGTGTAGGTGTTTTCACCCTTGAGTGTAAAAGGGCGTTTGCTTAATTCAACTTCATTAATATGGTCAACAATAATCTCAGTATCAAAGCGCTCTATATGTGCCTTCATACTATCCATTAAACCCGGACCTGTCATATCCGCCGCGCCACCTGGCCAGTTTTCAACTTCAGTGGTTGTGGTCAGTTGCCCACCTGGTTGCATACCAGTTATTAATACTGGATTTAGATTTGCACGGGCAGCATAAACCGCTGCTGTATAGCCAGCAGGGCCTGACCCTAAAATTATCAGTTTGTGATGTTTAGTTTCACTCATAAAGTCACCTTGAGATAGATTTAGTTGCTTAGTTGCATAGCTGCAACGAGTAACTATTAATGATAAAAGATATTAGGAAGTTATAGTAAACCGGAAGGTAGAAAATAGCAGTATAAGAAAACGGATATTTCATTGAAATATCCGTTTTTATTGATAGGTAAAATCAATTGATCAATTTTAGCATCTGTTTTTTACTTTTTTACAGTTTCACTGCTTGCCTGATCTGTCGCAAAATTGCTGCCTGCTTGTCGTGATGATTTAACAAAGGGCGTTCTTTGTGTGGCGCCGACAATATTAATTTCAGCATTGAGATCAAGAGGCTCACAAATTATTTTGGTCATAGGCGATGTAGATGAGTTTCCCACTACGCTAACAGTCCCAACTTTTTTGTTTGCTTCTGGTTTATCAATGATCACGCTTTTTTCAGCAGTTACACTTTCTTCAACAGGTGCACTTGCTTCAGCAGTTACACTTTCTTTAACAGGTGCACTCTCTTCAACAGGTGCACTTTCTTCAACAGATGCACTCTCTTCAACAGGTGCACTCTCTTTAACAGGTGCACTTTCTTCAACAGGTGCACTCTCTTCAACAGGTGCACTTTCTTCAACAGGTGCACTTTCTTTAGCAGGTGCACTCTTTTCAGCAGTTACACTTTCTTTAACAGGTGCACTTTCTTCAGCAGGTGCCGCTTGCACAGCCGCCTCTGTTTCAGGCAATATCTGCTTAGCTGGTTCAATAACTTGCGACGATACACTGTCGTGCAGTTGTTGTGCAGCATGCTGCGTAGCCGGAGTGTCACTAAGCGAGCTAATTTCATCTGCAATTGGTGCGGCTGTCGATGAACTTTCTATCTTGTCATTAACGTCAGTAGTGATTTCAGCTGTCTCTTGATCAGCAACAGGTTCAAGGTTACTTTCTGTTTCTGGATAGCGGCTGATAACCGGGTCAAGTTGTTCTTCTACTGCTTCAACACTGTCATCGGCACTAATAGTTCTTTTTTTACGCTGGCTATTATTACGTAAGTAACGTGAACGACGGTTTGGCATTGCTACAGCTTTATGCTCTTCAGTATTAAGCTTTGTATCTTCTGCGACTGTTTGCTCAACAACGGCAGCCTCTTCAACTGCTTTTTTGTTTACCTTTTGAACATCTTGTTCAATCGGTGCTGCTTTTGATTCAACAACTGGATTGGCTGTATTATCAATAACGGCTTCCTTAGTTTGAACACGCACTTTTTTGCGCATGTTTCTGCGCTTACGACGCACAGCTACCGTGTCATCATTCTCTTGTTTCGCTTGTACTGGTGGCGTTCTATCCTGTTTTTTAACCCGCTCGTTATCTTTTACAGGCGCTGGTTTACGCTCATTTACTTTTACTTCTGAGTGATCTTTCACCTTACGATTTTGATTGCGATTACGGCTAGTGTTATTGCGTGTATCCCGCTTCTTATCTGCTTGGCGAGGTTCAACCGTTGGTTTTTTCGGCGCTTCTGGTTCGATCTCTTTCTTATCAGAAACTATCGATGTAAGTGCATTAACAAATCGAGAAAGAAATGAGGGTTTTACTTTAGCCTCAACTTTACTACTCACTTTTTTTGTTACCGTTTTAGCTATTTTAGCCTCTGGCTTTTTAGGGCTAGAAAAACCAGTTAATACAGGTGCTGATTCGTTTTCATGCTCTTTTTGGGTGATGTTTGGAACGTAAACGGTATGTTGTTTTTCCAATGCATCATAATTACTATCTTCTTTGCCATCATTACGAGTACGTTTGATCTCAAAATGTGGGGTTAAAAGATTTGCATTTGGAATAATATAAACTTCACATTTATGACGTTCTTCAATTTTCGCAACAGAGCGACGCTTCTCATTTAATAAGTAAGCGGCAACAGCAACAGGTACAGTTGCTTGAATTTGTATTGTATTTTCTTTTAAACCTTCCTCTTCAATCAAACGAAGAATAGCTAAAGCAAGTGATTCATTATCGCGGATTGTGCCTTGTCCGTGACAACGAGGGCAAACACGAGAAGCTGATTCACCAAGAGAAGGGCGAATGCGTTGACGCGACATCTCCATTAGACCAAATCGAGAAATACGGCCTAGTTGGATACGAGCTCTATCCTGGCGAACAGATTCACGCATACGGTTTTCTACTTCGCGTTGATGGCGAGGTGGTGTCATATCAATGAAATCGATAACCACTAAGCCACCTAAATCACGTAATCGTAATTGACGCGCAATCTCTTCAGCTGCTTCAAGGTTGGTATTAAATGCTGTTTCTTCAATATCACCGCCGCGTGTTGCACGTGCTGAGTTGATATCGATTGATGTTAAGGCTTCCGTTGGATCAATAACGACTGAACCACCAGAGGGTAGACGTACTTCACGTTGGAAAGCAGACTCTATTTGGCTTTCCACCTGGTAGTGTGTGAAAAGTGGAATCTCACCCTGGTATAATTTTAGGCGGTTAACATAATCAGGACGAACCATTTGAATATGGCTTTTCGCAAGTTCAAATGTTTTTGCATGATCGATAACAATCTCGCCGATATCACGACGCAGGTAATCACGAATAGAACGCACAATAACGTTACTTTCGCGGTGAATTAGAAATGGCGCTGCTTTTGATCGTGAAGCTTCATCAATTGCTCGCCAATGGTTAACCAATACATTGAGATCCCATTCTAGCTCTTCAGGCGTTTTGCCCACGCCAGCGGTACGTACAATTAAGCCCATACCATTAGGTAATTTCAGTTGGCTAAGTGCATCTTTTAACTCGGTGCGCTCATCACCTTCAATGCGACGAGAAATGCCACCTGCACGGGGATTATTAGGCATTAATACTAAGTAACTACCCGCAAGACTGATAAAGGTGGTTAAGGCTGCGCCTTTATTACCACGTTCTTCTTTCTCTATTTGGATTATTACTTCTTGTCCCTCTTTAATGACGTCTTTGATATTTGGACGACCTTTGAAAGAGTAACCATCAGGGAAATAAGTACGAGCAATCTCTTTTAGTGGTAAAAACCCATGACGTTCTGCACCATAATCAACAAACGCAGCTTCTAAACTTGCTTCTACTCGGGTTATTTTCCCTTTGTAAATGTTTGCTTTTTTTTGTTCGTGGCCAGGGCTTTCGATATCAAGATCATACAGTTGTTGCCCATCAACAAGGGCGACACGCAACTCTTCTGCTTGAGTTGCATTGATTAACATTCTTTTCATTTTAATAAACTCTTATATTTTATCGTTATTATTTGATGTGTTGGCAATGCATTTGTTCACTTGACCTCGTGTCTGACTGTACAGTCTCTCGACTGGATATATGCAGAGGTGCATTTTAAAGTGGGAACAAATAGCTCATTATTATTGGTTTTAAAAGTCGCCAATAAATAGTTAATGAGTAAAATGGCGCAACATTCTATTTAATTATTTTCGTTATTTTGACTACGAGTTAATTTATATTTTTATTAACGAGTCATAACGGGGTAATTCTCTCATTAATAGTGCTTTTGTCGCAATACAAATTTTTAGATATTATCTGATAAGCACGTGATAAACTTAACGGATGGAACAAATAAATCACTCAGTACGCATACTTGAGGTAACTCAAGAAAATGCACAACAACGAATTGATAATTATCTTCGTTTACATTTAAAAGGTGTCCCTAAAAGCTTGATCTACCGGATCGTGCGTAAAGGGGAGGTGCGTGTCAATAAAAAACGCATTAAGCCAGATTATAAGTTGCAAGCTGGCGATCTAGTTAGGATCCCGCCTGTGCGTGTAGAAAAAGAGAATTCTCTGCCTTCCCCTAAACTAAATATAATTGCGCGGTTAGAGTCTTTGATTGTTTATGAAGACGATGTGTTAATTATCTTGAATAAACCATCAGGTCTTGCTGTACACGGCGGCAGTGGTCTTGATTTTGGCGCAATTGAAGCGCTGCGCTCCTTGCGCCCGGAAGCTCGTTTTTTAGAATTAGTACATCGTCTTGATAAAGCAACGTCGGGTTGTTTGTTAATAGCAAAAAAACGCAGTACTTTACGTGCGCTACATGAACAGCTGCGCAACAAAACGATGAACAAACAATATCTGGCACTCGTTAAAGGGAGCTGGAATAAAAGTTGGCGCAGTGTTCGAGAGCCTTTGCTTAAAGATGCGCAAAATTCAATTGTAAAAGTCAGCAGCGCGGGCAAAGCTTGTGAAACACGCTTTAGAATTATGCAACGCTATCAGGGTGCAACATTAGTCGAGGCAAGCCCTGTTACCGGACGTACTCATCAAATACGCGTACATAGTGCGTGTAAAGGACATAATATTGCGTGTGATGATCGTTATGGTGATGATCTGTTCACTGCAGAGATGAAAAAGTTAGGACTGAATCGTCTTTTCTTGCATGCCGCACATATTACTTTTTATCATCCGGTTTTAGAGAAAGAGATGACCGTCAGCGCGCCCTTATGCGATCAATTATCTTCCCTGCTAGAAAAACTGCAGAGAAGCTAAAAATTAAATATCCGGTTATTATATTTGACAGTTTTATGATGCTGGGGCGCTAATGGATTGCAGCGTTAAAATTGTTACTTGTATGAGAGAAGCTAAAAAATGAAATATCCGGTTATTATATTTGATTGGGATGGGACACTAATGGATTCCATCGATAAAATCGTCGCTTGTGTAAAACAAGCGGCGGTTATCAGCGAATTGGAAGTGCCTTGTGCAGATGCTATTCGTAATATCATTGGTTTAAGCTTGGATAAAGCGATGGCGATACTATTCCCATCGCATTCAGTACAACAACAAGCTGCGCTAGTGATTGCCTACCGTCAGCAATATCTTGAATTAAATCATCAGCCTACCCCTTTTTATCCCGGCATTAAAGAGTGGTTACTCTCTTTAAAAATGCAGGGGTACACACTTGCTGTTGCAACAGGGAAGGGGCGGAACGGTCTTAATCGTATGATGGACAAATACGGTGTTAATGATCTTTTTGCTGTGACCTACTGCGCCGATGAAACTAATTCAAAACCTGATCCTCTGATGCTCAATAAAATTTTGGCAGATCTGAATGTGCCGGCAGAGCAGGCGTTGATGATTGGTGATTCCAGTTATGATTTAGAAATGGCGAATAATGCTAATATTGCTTGTGTGGGTGTGACTTATGGCGTGCACTCACAACAGATCTTGTCAAAATATGGACCGATTGCCATATTAAGTGATTTACCACAGCAACTTGGCAACTATATTTAAGGGATTTTATGTTTAGTGAATATATTAAATTAACGGGCAGAGGCGAAAAAGGGCGTCGTGCTTTAACACAAACGGAAGCTTATGATGCGCTCACCTCTTACCTTAATGGTGAGGCGGATCTATTACAGCTGGCGGTTTTGTTAATGTTACAGCGGGTGCGCTGTGAAACCCCTGCAGAGGCTGCCGGTTATATTCAAGCTTTGCGCAATACTATTTCACCACAGTGGCAAGCGCTCAATGTGGATCTTGATTGGCCCTGCTTTGCCGGAAAAAAACGCCAGCCGCCTTGGTTACTGTTAGCCGCGAAGCTGTTAGCACAACGGGGGAAACGTATTGTCCTTCATGGTTTTAATGCCATTGATGCGATCAAATTTCAGGTTGAAGATGCCTGCCCAGCGCTTAATATCCAAATCGCACATACCCCAAAACAAGCACAACAGATACTGGCGCAAAATAATATCTGTTATCTGCCGTTATCTGCCTATTGTCCGAAACTGATTCCTTTGCTTGCGCTTCGTGAAAAAGTCGGCTTACGTACCCCCCTTAATACTGTCGCGCGAAGTCTTAATCCGAGTAATGCACCTTTTGCTATTCATGGTGTTTTTCATAAAGGTTATGAAAAATTACATGCGCAGGCTGCAATGCTCACAGATGAAGTTAATATGATCGCTTTTAAGGGCGAGGGCGGGGAAAGTGAAGTTAACCCGCGGGTTAGCAGTCTTATTTGCGGTGTGCAAACTGTCGCAGGTAAATCCACTTTTATTGAAGAGGAATGGCCTACATTTTTACCTGAAGTCGGCGGCGCGCACACTGAAGTTTCAGCCGCATATCTACACAAAGTATGGTCGGGGGAAATAGAGGATGTTTATGGCGATGCTGCTGTGATTTGCACCATGGCGGTTCTGTTAAAGCAATTTAACGAGCGGCCAACTCAGCAGGAATGTCTTGAATTGGCTACCCAATATTGGCAAAGCAGAGATAAAAACGTGTAAAACAGAAGGACCATAAGCTGATGTTATGGTTCTGAAATTTATTGCTTTGCTTATTCTATTTTTCTTATCTGTAAAATAATTCCCATCAATGGATGGTCAAAGTAGTGTATCTCTTCACTGCGTAAACGGCGATTTTGATCAAATAGGATCTCTTTAATAACTGTTTCCTGTTTTGTGTCAATCGCTTTTTCCGTGTCAGTTTGTTTTATAACTTGTACATCGTTTTCACTGTTAACAATTTCAAACCCTTGTTCCTGCATCATTTGCAGTGGTGCAACGTCCTGGGTTACCTCTTCACGGATAAGTAATTGACTGTCAATAAAGAGATAATGATCGAGATAGATTTTTACGTTACCGTCAATTTCCCACTTGTCAGTTAAAGGGACAACTTGCTCATTAACAATATTGCTCACTAGATCTTGATCGAGTTGATTACTTTCAATTTCAACCGCTGCGTTATCTACACTTTTTACCTTTTTGTCTGAACGAGCTTGGGGCATATTTAATGCTAAATTTTTCCCTGCAAAAATATGCAGGGGTATTGCCTCCCGTTCACTGGCGACAGGCATGCGCCAGGCTAAATGCAAAACAGGCGTAAACAAGGCGTGTCTTGACAGTTTTTCCCGCTGCGGCGTGAGTTGCAGATGAGAGGCATCGAGCAGTTGAAAGCCGTGAGCGTTAGGATCAAATAATGCACTGTTAATTAACACAGGATTACTTTCATGCAGACAGGGCTCAGCAACACAAAGTTTATCTGTTTGTGTTTTAAATAAGGGGATGCTATTTGCAGTGTCAACTGCACCGTTTTCAGATGCGAGATCTTCTTGAATATCTTCGATATCAACATTTCGTTGAAATAGCAGCAACTCAATTTCAAACCAGCGCTCCTGTGCATGTATCGGGAACGCGCTGCAAAGCAGAATTAATGGCAACAATAGTCTGTAATTCAAGATGATATCCTTAAATATGTTTATTTGGTTAAGTGTTTTTCAAAACTACTCAGTAGTTGTACTGTCCAGTTTATACGTAAGCGGTTATCTTCGAGATTGCGATTGAACTTAAGTTTTGTTGGACCATCTAGTTTAAAGGTATTTGCCTCTTTTTGCAGTAAAGAAACCAGGAATAGCGGATCAACTGTGGTATTTTCTGTAAATAAAACCGTGCCGCCTTTAGCGTGAGCTTCAAGGCGTTTGATTCCGACTACACTACACTGCTGTTTTAGTTTAGTTACTTCAATCAGGTTTTTGGTGGCATCAGGCAATAAACCAAAACGGTCTATCAGTTCAACTTGCAGCTCTTTCAGGCTGTGCTTATCTTTACTATTGGCAATGCGTTTGTACAAAGACAGACGCATGTTTACATCCGGGATATAACTCTCCGGGATTAATGCGGGAATGCGCATCTCCACTTCAGCTTGACTGGCAAGCAGATACTCGAGTGTCGGCTCGTGGCCATTTTTTAATGCGCTGACCGCTTGATTTAACATCTCCATATAGAGGTTATAACCGATACTGCTGATTTGTCCTGACTGCTCATCACCTAACAGTTCACCCGCACCACGGATTTCTAAATCGTGTGTTGCTAAGGTAAAGCCTGCGCCTAATGTGTTCAAAGAGGCGATCGCCTCGAGCCTTTTTTTCGCATCCTTGCTTATCAATTTCGGGGGGGGAGTTAAAAGGTAAGCGTAGGCTTGATGGTGTGATCGGCCAACACGGCCGCGCAGTTGGTGTAATTGCGCAAGACCAAGATGGTCTGCCCGATTGATAATAATCGTATTGGCTGTCGGTACATCAATACCATTTTCGATAATTGTGCTGCAGACCAGGACATTTTGACGCTGATGATAGAAATCGGCCATCACCCGCTCTAACTGGTGTTCATTCATCTGTCCATGGCCCACGACTACTTTTGCTTGTGGTATCAAGTCTTGAATATCTTGAGCCGCTTTCTCAATGGTAGCAACATTATTATGCAGAAAATAAACTTGCCCACCGCGCATAATTTCACGTGTTATGGCATCGCTGACAATTTGATCGGTTTTTTGTTGCACAAATGTTTTAACGGCTAACCGTTTGGCTGGCGGTGTGGCGATTATGGAAAGATCGCGCATCCCATTCATCGACATATTTAAGGTTCGGGGAATAGGGGTTGCTGTTAATGTCAAAATATCAATCTGTGCGCGTAGCGCTTTAATTTTTTCTTTTTGGCGAACACCAAAGCGGTGCTCTTCATCGATAATCAGTAATCCCAAATCGGAGAATTTGAGTTCGGTGCTAAGCAGTTTATGGGTGCCGATTAATATATCAATTTTGCCTTGTGCTGCTTCGACCAATATCTGTTTTTGCTCTTTGGCTGTTTTAACGCGTGATAATACTTCAATGCGTACTGGCCAATCAGCAAAGCGGTCTTTAAAGTTTTCGTAATGTTGTTGTGCCAGCAGGGTTGTGGGCACAAGCAATGCGACCTGCCTGGTATTATCGGTGGCTAAAAAGGCGGCGCGCATCGCCACTTCCGTTTTACCAAAACCGACATCACCACAGACTAATCTGTCCATCGGCTGTGATGAACACATATCGGTTAACACCGCATTAATGGATTGGGCTTGATCGTGGGTTTCTTCAAAAGGAAAATCATTGCTAAACTGTGCATAATTACTTTTATTTAGCTGATAGCGGTAACCTACTTTTGCGGCTCTTTGGGCATAAATATCTAATAATTCAGCAGCAATATCACGCACTCTTTCTGCTGCCCGTTTTTTCGCTTTTTGCCACGTTTCTGTGCCCAGTTTATTAATGGGGGCATTGTCAACATCATGGCCGCTATAACGGCTGATAAGGTGGAGCGAGCTTACCGGCACATAAAGTTTGTCACCACGAAGATATTCTAAGGTGACAAATTCAGTTAAGTTGCCGACTGTTTCTATAGTCTGTAAGCCTAAATAACGGCCGATACCATGATCAATATGAACAACAGGCTGGCCAATTTTGAGCTCTTCTAAATTACGCAGAATATCTTCAGAGCTGTAGTTTTCATCGCTGCCCTCACTGCGACGGCGGCGCTGCGTTACTTTAAAGCCGAGCAGTTCATTTTCAGTGATAAATGCCAAGTGTGCATCATTTAAAATAAAACTGCTTTCCACCTGGCTGACAATAATACCTAACGGCTTATTACTGTTAACAAATGCGCTGAGGCTGTCAAACTCGCTGAGCACAAGTTTAAGCGGCACTAATAACTCTTGTAATGACTCTTTTCTGCCTGCCGACTCCACGCTGAATAATATCCGCCCGGCGAAATTGGCAATAAAATGTTCAATATTAGCCAGCGGTTTATTCTTTTTGTGCTCAACTTGAACATTTCCAATGGCAGAGATATCAAGATTTATTTTGCCCGCTTTCTCTTCGTTTAACGCTTCGCTTTTAAAGTAGTAGCGTGGCCACTGATTTAGTTTCTCGCAGCACTGCTCATGGCGTAAATACAATTCAGCAGGCGGTAATAATGGCCGCAGCAGATCACCGCAACGTTCCTCATAACGCGCCTCTAAACCCTGCCAGAAATCGAGACTCGCTTGATTAATGTCGCCGACAATAGCCAGCTTCGAGTTACTTGGCAGATAATCAAAAAGTGTCGCAGTCTGCTCAAAAAAGAGCGGTAAATAATACTCTATACCGGCAGGCAGGTTAGTTTGTTCGAGTGCACTGAAAATCGATTCTTTGCTGGAGGATAAGGGCGCGGTGAATTTATCGGCAAATTTTATTTTAAAACGTTTAATGGCGTCACTGTCGCTTGCAAACTCATGTGCAGGTAACAGTTTAATTTCATCAATAGGTTTTAATGAGCGCTGGCTTTCACTATCGAAAGGGCGGATTGAGTCTATTTCATCATCAAAAAAATCGATACGGTATGGCGTGTTACTGGCCATTGGAAAAATATCTAACAAGGATCCGCGCGCACAATACTCACCATGCTCCATTACCTGTTCAACCGCATAATAACCGGCGGCTTGCAGATTAGCGCGCAGGTTTTGTAATTCAATCTTCTGTCCATTTTTGATTATTAAGGTGTGCTGCAGCAGATAAGAGGGGGGCGCAAGGCGTAATAATAGCGTGCTGATCGGTACGATTAAGATACCTTGCTGCATATTAGGTAATTTATATAAGGTTTCTATACGTGTTGAAATAATATCCTGGTGCGGAGAAAAATGGTCGTAAGGTAAGGTTTCCCAATCAGGAAAACTGACAATCTCTACTTTATCTTCAACAAAAAATTCCAGCTCTTGGTTTAATTTTAAAGCCGTCGGCGTATCGTTGACAATGAGAACAAGCGGCGTGTTTTGTTGCTTGGCACATTCGCTAATGGTTAATGCCAGGCTACTACCCTGTAAATTTGCAAATAATAAACGATCAGATTTACTTTTCAATGCGGGAATTGATAATAGTGAAGCTTGTTTCATTTTATAATCTTTTTAAAGTGATTGAGTACGTTGTGTCGCCCGAAATTTTAATTGCTTCGATTGTATATGTAATGAAGCACGAATCAACAGCTCTCTATCTTCTTCCCGGATCTGCTGGTAAGTTAATTCAACACTATCGTTATCAACAGAGCTGACGCGCGCATAACAATAGATAGCCGCGGACTCTTCGGGAATGAAAATCTTTAAGCGTACATTCTGATCCATGGCAAAGGTATTATCCGGACAATGAAAAAGACAACAACCTGCGCTAAATGCCGTTGTTTGATAATGAAATTTCTGCTCATCTTGCTGGCTAAGCACATAGGTAAGCAGGGTATTTATTTTTTGGTTCTGCGCTTGCAGATAAAACCATAATGCCTGTGTTGTTTCATTATTTAATTTAAGTGAGTGCAGCGCTTGGGTATCTATATTAGCAAGATCGCTTGCCATACGAAAGGGGGCAGGGATCTCCTGTTCAAATTGCTGATCATCAGGAATATTCTCATCGCTATTGAGTAACTTGACATTAATTGCAAGCTGGTGGTTGACTAGAAAATATTCACTGGTCATGATGGCGCCTTCTTTTTGTTGTCTTTAACAGTTTGATACTGATTTTTCAGTATCTTGATTTATAAAGATACATTAGAATGTTGACTAATCAATCTGTTATTACTATTTTCTTTCGTATTGCATTGAGTGTACAACTATTATTTTAATGATTATAACTCAATCTATTACGCGTAAGAAACAAAGGAATTTATGTTTTACCCCCTCAGTTTATTTATCGGATTACGTTATACGAAATCAAAACGTAACAATAAATTTGTCTCCTTTGTCTCCCTTTTTTCAACAGGCGGAATAACATTGGGCGTGCTTGCTTTGATCACCGTTTTATCTGTAATGAATGGT
Source organism: Psychromonas sp. (assembly GCF_047632995.1). GTDB lineage: Bacteria > Pseudomonadota > Gammaproteobacteria > Enterobacterales > Psychromonadaceae > Psychromonas. Next base: position 26,484 of record NZ_JBLIEK010000012.1, on the reverse strand, counting down.
TTTGAGCATGAACTGAAAACGCGAATTTTAGGCGCAGTGCCGCATGCCATTATCAGCAATGAAAGCCATCAACTGAGTGACTGGGAGATGCAAATCCCCGAATTGTTAAAAATAGAGGCAGTTAAAAGTGTCGAACCTGTTGTCCGTAGTGAAGCTATTCTGCAAACGCAAAGTGGCTTACAAGGTGTTGTTTTTGAAGGTGTAGATCCACAGCTTTATAGCAGTAATATTGTTGCCTCTAATATTTACGCCGGCCAATTGAGCGATTTAAAAGCAGATGCGTTTAATATTGTTATTGGTCAAGGTCTCGCGCGTGAACTCGGTGTTAACTTGGGGAGCAAGGTACGCGTGATATCTGCACGCGGCAGTCTATTTACCCCATTAGGTCGTATGCCGAGTCAACGTAATTTTAAGGTTGTTGGTTTATTTAATGTCGGCTCTGATGTTGATAGCCAACTGGCGCTTATGCATATACAAGATGCAGCGAAGTTGATTCGTATCGATAAAGCGCAAATAACCGATCTGCGACTCTATTTTAATGATCCCTTTGATATTCAATCCTGGACGCCTCCGCGGTTAAAAGAGGGGCAATTTTTAACAGATTGGCGTAAAACCCACGGTGAACTGTTTGCCGCTGTTAAAATGGAAAAGAATATGATTTGGTTGCTGCTGTGTTTAATTATTTGTGTTGCCGCATTTAATATCCTCTCTTCGTCAGTGATGGTGGTAAGTGATAAAAATGGAGAAGTGGCCATTTTAAAAACACTGGGAATATCAGGAAAAACCCTTAATCTAATTTTTATTATTCAAGGTGCATGGAGTGGGATTATCGGGGCGTTAATCGGCACTAGTTTAGGTTTGTTGTTAAGCAGTTATATTAACGAAACCCTCTCTTTTTTAGGTTTGCACCTTCTCTCCGACGCATCGGGTGGGGAAAGAATATTACCCGTAATGCATGAACCGCTACAAATATTGGTGATTATGTTTGGTGCAATGTTATTAAGTTTATTAGCAACCTTATATCCGGCATATCGCGCTGGAAAAGTGAGCCCGGTAGAGGCATTAAGATATGAATAAAGAGAGTCAAAACGCAGAAATTCTGGTCTGTTCTAATTTAAGTAAAACATACCAAGACGGCAAGTTGTTCAACACTGTGCTGCAGGGCGTGGATTTAAAAGTAGCGCAAGGCGAGTTGTTGGCGATTGTCGGCAGTTCGGGATCGGGTAAAAGCACATTATTGCACCTGTTGGGCGGGTTGGATAAACCCAGTGCGGGAGAGGTCTTTTATCAAGGGCAAAACATTCATCAACTTTCTCCCAATAAACAAGCTAAATGGCGCAATCAATGTATGGGATTCGTCTATCAGTTCCATCATCTTTTATCAGAGTTTACTGCCCTGGAAAATGTGGCTATGCCACTTTTAATTGCGGGAGTTGATATCAAGCGCACTACTGAAAAAGCGCAGGCTATGTTGACCCGTGTTGGTTTAGAAGCACGTTTACAGCATCGTCCTTCGGAACTATCTGGGGGCGAGCGACAACGCGTTGCTATCGCGCGCGCGCTAATCAATGATCCGGAATTAGTGCTTGCGGATGAGCCCACCGGTAATCTGGATGCACAAAGTGCAGAGAGTATTTATCAGTTAATAAACACACTTAATCAAGAGTTAGGTACCGCTTTCGTTGTTGTCACCCATGATCAGCAATTAGCCAACAAATTAAACCGCCAAGAGCATATGGTAAGCGGTATTTTACAGAGCAATTTATAATGTATCGCCCATTATCACTATTTATCGGTTTGCGTTATAGCAATGCTAAACATAAAAATAAATTTGTTTCATTTATCTCGATTGCTTCTATCTTAGGTATTGCATTGGGTGTTGCCGTATTGATAGTGGGACTGTCGGCGATGAACGGTTTTGAAAAAGCGCTGCGCGATCAGCTATTATCGGTTGTGCCACATGGTGAACTGGAGATGGTAAATGGTAGCTTTAATGATTTACAAGGCACCTTAAAGCAGGTCAGATCCTATCCGGGGATACTCGGCGTCACACCTTATATAACGCTCAATGGATTATTGCAAAAAGATAATCAAACGAAAGCGCTGCAGATTCGAGCCATAAGCCCTGACACTGAAAGTAATGTGACCCAAATTGAGCAATATATCAAAGCCGGTGATTGGTCCTTACTGGCAGCAGGTGAGCGCTCTATTATTCTGGGGAAAAGAGTTGCGGAGAAATTAAAAGTCTCTGTCGATGACTCACTTTACCTGTTATTACCGCAGAATCAGGCAGGAAATCGATTAAAGGCGCCTCGTTCGATAAGATTTAAATTAGTTGGGCTTTTCGAAATGGGCGGGCAGTTAGATGGCGCCTTAGGTTTTATCCATATTGAAGATGCTAAACAGTTATTAGCAATGAAAAATGCCAATGCAATCGCCTTTAAAGTCGACAATGTTTTGGATGCGCAAAAAATTGCGCGCGGAATTGCTTACCGCCTCTCCTCCTACCTCTATATCAAAAGCTGGATCACCAGCCAAGGTTATCTGTATCAAGATATTCAGATGGTTAAATCGTTAATGTATGTCATCTTATTACTGGTGGTCGCGGTTGCCTGCTTTAATATTGTTTCCACATTAGTGATGGCGGTTAATGAAAAACGTTGCGATATTGCTATTTTGAAAACAATGGGCGCATCAAAGTGGATGTTACGCCTTATATTTATTGTACAGGGGGCGTTTAATGGCTTTGTTGGATGCCTATTGGGGGCTATTTTTGGCACCTATATTGCCGTTAATCTCACGCAGATAATTGAGAAGTTCGAAGCAGTTATCGGGCATAAATTTTTGTCTGGCGATATCTACTTTATCGACTTTTTGCCTTCGCAGGTAGATTATATGCAGGTCCTGCTGATCGCTTTGATTGCCTTTCTGATGAGTGTATTGTCGACCGTTTATCCTGCGTGGCGGGCAAGTAATATTCAACCCGCCCAGGAGTTAGGTTACAGCCATTAATCCCTATTCTATTGCGCCCTGTTTTTTTAATAGCTGCGCAATCGTTTCTGCTATTTTCTGGTAGCCTAAATGGTTAGGATGAATAAGATCGCTGTGTAACTCAGGTTGCGCTAATAGATCTGCTAGCAGATCATTTTCGACAACAATATTCATCTGCGTCGCTACCTGCTGGTATTGCTTAAGCGGTGTTAATAACAGGCTGGTATTGGGTACAGCAATCAATAACACCTGAATATCCCTATCCTGCGCCATTTTAATCATCTTTTTTAAATTATCAGCCATTTTCTCTAAGTCAGCCTTTTGCAAAAGGTCGTTGGCGCCGTGGCATAGCAGTAAAAGTTGCGGTTTATAACGGTCTAATAATTTTTCTAATCTAAGCAGTCCCTCGCCACTTAATTCACCATTAACCCCTGCATTGATCACCCTCCTGTTGATAAGTTTACTTAATTGCGCGGGATAGCTTTGATTTGTATCCGCGCCATAACCGAAGGTCAGGCTATCGCCAAAAGCAAGAATAGGTTGAGAGGGATTAAGTGGTTGTAACATATTGGTTGGCTCACTACAGGAAAATAAAATAAAAAAAAGCGGGGCTATAAAGAAACTTGTTTTAAATAATGCCATTTTCGACTCCTATCTTTATATTCAGGTCATTTGCTTAATTGCGCCTTCAAGCCGCTCTGCTTATGCTTACATAGCTATTTGCGGTGTAATTTGTGCAATGCTGTTGTTTAATATAAATAAGGGCTGATTAACAGCGCTTTGTTGTTTGTCTGTTTTTTCTGTGAAATTAATCACAAGTTAATAACTTTATGGTGTTTTTTTTGAACTAAAAAGGTTTTTTTACAATTATCATAAACAATAATGTTAAACAAATACTACGCTTGCATCGTTTTATGGGCAAATAAGATTTTTTGCATAACTTTTCCAGGATGGGACGGTTATCTTGAATTTGCTTATAAATACTGCTTTGTGAGTTTCAAAGGCTCGCGCTTTGAAGCTGTTTAAAGCCGTATTGGAATGGTTCTAGTACGACTTAGTGAGGAATGGATTCTAAAAACAGCAAGTTAAACTTATCGACTTTTAGTCGACTCTGTTGTTCTAACACTTTTATTTCCAGCCTGTCCTAAGGCTGAGTACATAAGGTTTATCTTATGTCTGCGCTTAAATTGACCACTGCGAGGTGCGGTTGTGCTTAGCCATTAACCGCGATAGCAAGGAAGAGCTTAAATGAAAAAAATACTTTTTATCAGTTTGATAGCGGCCTCTGTGTCTGCTCAAGCTGATTGGTATTTCCGTGGGACGCCTAATACCTGGGTCGCCACTGCAATGGAAAATGTATCGAGTAATACCTATCAAACCTGTCAAAGCTTTGGCTCTGATAACCCGAGATTTAAAATTGACCGTTATGGCGATTGGAGTGAGAATTTTCCGTCAACAGGCGATGTGTTGGTCACAGAAAACAGTAGCCAACAAATCACATGGGACGCTGACACCCTGAGTTTGTCTATGGTTGAAATGGCTAAATGTGGCGAAACTATAGTCGATAATGACGAGATCATAGTCGAAGATAGCTGGTTCTACCGCGGTACATCTAATAACTGGGTTGCCACTGCAATGGAGAGCAGTGACAATATTAATTTCTGTAGTGAGCAGAGTTTTGCCGACGAATCACCCCGTTTTAAGATTGATCATTATGGCGATTGGTCTGAAAATTATCCTACAGCAGATTTTATTGTTGAAGGTAACGCAAGTTATACGGTTTGTTTTAATGCACAAAGCAAGCTAGTAACCGCTGTGCCACTTAATGTTGAGGATACACAAGCGCCTGTCGTTTCTGTAAGCATCGCTGAGGGGACCTATAACGCTAGCCAACAAATCAGCTTAAGCGTGACCGATAATCAAGACACGGCACCGCAGTTATATTGTACAACCGATGGCACAACGCCAACTGAGCTGTCAATGAACTGTAATAGTGAGACGTTCACCGCTGAAAATGTGACTGAAAGTGGCGTTGATCTGGTCTTAACTGTACTGGCTACCGATGCGTCTCAAAACAGCGCGATCACAACCTACAGTTACACCATCAACACAGCTAATCCGGATCAATTTACCGTTGTCTATTATCAAAACAGTGCCAATCATAGTGCGCCTAATATTCATTATTGGGATGTTTTACCTGTATTAACTGCAACGGCATGGCCGGGTGACGCGCTAGTCGAACTGGGTGAGGGCTGGTATAAATATGATTTTTCACAGCAAGTAGACACGGCGCAAGTTATCTTTAATGGCAGTGCAGGTCAAACAGCTGATTTAAGTTTTTCTGCGGCAACGCCCTGTTATCAAAACAGTAACTGGGTCAGCATGGACCAGTGTGATGTGACAGACAAAACTGCACCGGTTATATCTGCATCTCCTGTCGCAGGCCGCTATGAGCAAAGTTACTTGGATATTGCGCTAGCAGCTACAGACAGAGATCCTAACGCAGCGATTTATTACACGCTCGATGGAAGTACACCAACAACGAGTTCCTCCCTCTACATGCAAACAATAAGTATTACCGATATTGGTGATGGTGTTGATGCGCTTATTAAAGTGATTGCGATTGATAATGAATTAAATCAATCAGCGGTTGCTGAATTTAGCTATTCATTAAATGAAGACAGTAGTGCGCCGGTTATTACAGCAACGCCGCCAGCGGGACATTCTGAAACCGCTGTCGCTGTTACATTAACTATTGATGATAACCGTGATCCTTCTCCGACGCTTTATTTTACACTTGATGGCAGCACCGTCACAAGCGCAAGCACAGTTTATAGCGGTCAGACATTTGATATTAGTAGTAATACCACTATCAATCTACTGGCTGTTGATAATGCGGGTAATGCACAAGAATCTTCACTTAGCTACCGTATCGGCAAAGTGAATATTACCCGTTTCGATCCGCGTCAGGAAACTATCTACTTCTTACTGACCACTCGCTGGTTTGATGGTAATGCAGAAAATACTGTCGGTGATAATTGGTGCTCATGGACCCAAGAACGTGCTGATGATGATATTATAGATGATGGTTTTACAGGGCCTGAAGATGTGACATGGCGCGGTGATTTCGAAGGGCTAGTTAAAAAGATGGATTACATTAAAGCCCTAGGTTTTACTGCTCTTTGGATAACACCAGTGGTACAAAATGCGGGTGACTTAGCTTATCACGGCTACCACGCTTACGATTTTACTAAAGAAGATCAGCGTTTATTATCACCTGGCTTTGATTTCCAACGTGTTATTGAAGAAGCACATTCACGTGATATGAAGGTTTACCTTGATATTGTGCTTAACCATACGGGCCGTTTAGGCGTTAAGGGTAAAGCTGAAATAAAATACAACAGTGATCCACAGTTATTCCCAATGCCTGATGAGTGGGCCGGTTGGGTTTGGGATGAAGCTAAGTACTTAGCAGGTGAGTCGCAATTCCCCAATGGTTGGGAATACGATGGTTTAACATCGCCAGGTACTATTAATGGTGAACCTATTCCGCCTTATCAACGCATCCCAAGTCGTCGTCCGTTTAATGCGGCTGATATAACTAACTTTGATTTGGACCAAGTTGATGCACAAGGGATCATGAAGTATCAATGGCCATCAAATGAGTCCTATGTTTATACTATGGATAACTATCAAGGGCGTCCTTTAACTTATGAAGAATACAAAAACTCTAAACAGTGGTTCCATAGCCAAGGTTTTGGTAGTGAGGATTCTTTTGATGTTTACCCTAATGCCAACCTTAATAATATCCATGAGGACCTCCCTGATCTAAATACAGAAAATCCTGAAGTGCGTGATTATCTTGTTGAGGCTTATGGGCGTTATATCCGGATGGGTCTTGATGGTTTCAGGGTTGACACTGTAATGCATATTGATAAGAAAACACTTAACGATATGTATTGGCCTGAATTTAACCGCATTGCCAAAGAGAGTGAATCAGCACGTGGTGGCTCTGACTTCTTTATGTTCGGTGAAGTGGCTAACTTTGTGGGTAATATTACAGATAAAACCTCGCAGCTGCGCGAGCAGAACTATACATGGGACAATAATAATTTTGATGTAAGCAGTGATAATCATAAGCTTAATGGCAATGAATATCGTACAACTGATTACAGTGAAATGGCACCCAACGGTGATGCACCATACCATTTCTCAGTGATCGATATGGTTTCTCATAATGGTTTCACTAATGGCCATGCGGGTGGTTATAACGCCGCATTGGGTAATGACTTTGCATATAATGATGCAACATTCCTCACTTGGTATGCTGATTCACATGATTATGGCCCAAATAAAGGTGAAACACGTTACCAAGGTGATTTTGCACCATTATGGTCAATGTTATTCACCTTCCGTGGGATCCCAATTGTGTATTACGGTTCGGAAATTAACTTCGCCGCGGGTAAGCCAAATGATTGGCCTGGTGGTGGTAGTCAAGGTACTGAAATGTCTTTAGAGAAAACCGGGCGTTCATATTTTGGCGATCATCTGCAAGGGACGGTCACTGCAACTGATTTTGGTGAATACCAAGCAACGGGCGAAGTCAGCAATACCTTGAGTAATGATTTAGCGCAGCACTTAATGGGGTTAAACAAAATCCGCCACGCAATTCCAGCTTTGCAGATGGGACAATACAGTACGGATGATGCCAGTGGTGGTTGGGCGCATTACCGTCGCCGCTTTGTTGGTAATGTCGGAAGCGTAGATATTGATTCATTTGCACTCGTTGGTGTTGGGCAATCAAGTTTTACCTTCACTAATGTTATACCTGGTACCTATATTGATGCTGTAACAGGTAATAGTATTACCACTAATGGCATTAGCATCTCATTTGATGTAGCAACAGGTGGCGATGCGGGATTGGGTGTTTATGTGCTTGACGGCGCTATAACAAAAGCACCAGGAAAAATAGTAAATAACAGTCCGTTCTTGAATTAACGCGGATTAATATTAACAAGCCTCTGGCGTTTTGCTAGGGGCTTTTTTGTATTACAAGCCAATTATTTAGTGTCGAGTATTGAACAAATGATGGCTGAAAACAGAAGGGGAGATGCGTGGAGGAAGTCGTAATTGTCAATATTGCCTTGGCTTTAATAGCACAAGGCAACATTGTTATTGGATTTTATCGCTTAATAAGAGAGCGGTAATTAATCATCTAAAATATTCAGTAAAGCTAACAGGTGGATAAACATATTAAACAGATTTAAATAAAGCGATACAGTCGCGCGAATATAGTTAGTTTCGCCGCCATTAATAATGCGGCTGGTATCAAAGAGGATCAAACCGGACATAATTAGCACTACCACACTGCTGATCACGACCTGCATTAAAGGAATTTGTAAGAAGATATTTGCAACCATTGCAATAATAACAGCAATCATACCTGCCATTAAAAAGCCGCCCATAAATGAAAAGTCTTTACGGGATGTCAGTACATAGGCTGATAATGCAAAGAAGATAAGTGCTGTTGAGCCAAGGGCCTGCATAATAAGCGCTGTGCCATTTTCCATCGCTAAGTAATTATTGAGCATACTGCCCAATGATGCACCCAGCACACCGGTGAACATAAACACCCAGAATAAACCTTTGCTGGTATTGGCCGTTTTAGAAACGACAAATAACAGGCCAAATCCCACTAACATAAGGACTAATGAAGCGGTTGCTCCAATATTCATCATGGTGGATATGGTTGCTGTGAACGCAGAGAATGTCAGCGTCATAGCCAGTAAAATATAAGTGTTTTTAAGCACTTTGTTGATTGAGATAGAATTGCTTTGTGTTTGAGTTTGAGTCTTCAGCATTGGTGAATTCATAAGGCCTCCAGCATAATTATAAAAAAGATAATGACATATTATAGCACGGAGATTCTTTATCAAGACAATTTTTATTTAGCAGATAAATTAAATACCGGTATTTTCAGAGGGGAGTTTTGAGCTAATTGGATCTTTGCGGTAGTTAGAAGAAGAAAAAAAAGGCGCTTTAAAGCGCCTTTATATTTGTATCGAAAGCTTATTTAGCGCCTTCAATGATACCTACAAATTCTTCAATCATTAATGCTGCACCACCCACTAAACCACCGTCGATATCAGCTTGAGAAAACAGCTCTTTAGCGCTTGCCGCTTTAACACTGCCGCCGTAAAGGATTTGCACTTTTTCTGCTACAACTTTACTCTGTTCTGCTAACCAAGTACGGATATGTGCGTGAACGTCTTGAGCTTGCTCAGAAGTCGCAACTTTACCAGTACCGATAGCCCAAACAGGTTCATATGCAATAACACAATTTTCAAGTGCATCAATACCAGCCACATCAATTACAGCTTTAAGTTGAGTTTCAACAACGGTAGTTGTAACGTTAGTTTCACGCTCTTCAAGCGTTTCACCGATACATAATACAGGAATTAAACCGTGAGTTTGAATAGCAACAAATTTTGCAGCAACAACAGCATCTGTTTCGTTATGGTATTGACGACGCTCAGAGTGACCCACTAAGCTGTATTTAGCGCCAAATTCTTTAACCATTACTGGCGATGTTTCGCCAGTGTAAGCACCTTCTACATTTGTACTTACATCTTGAGCACCAAATTCAATGCTGTTATTCGCTACTAAGTTAGCAACTTGCTCGATAAAGATAGTTGGAGGACATACAGCAACTTCAACATTTGTTGCTGCGTCAGCAGCTGCTTCGATCCCTTTGATTAAAGTAGCTACTGATTCTTTAGTACCGTTTAATTTCCAGTTACCCATTACAAGAGGTGTTCTCATGCTTTTCTCCATTATATTAATTAAAATTATTAAAAAGTGCGTTGATTATAAATGACTATCTGTTCAAACCTATCAATTTTTTATAACAAATTGTAATTTTACCATTGTAAAAAACATTAAGCTGATCTAAAACAAGAGTGAGTGATTATTATTTATCTCATTTTATTAATCGTTTAAGTCAATTCTCTAATTTCCACTATTTTATCCTGACTGTAGAATTGTGATTCAATTGATATTGTTTCTTCGACAGCATGCTGCATCTCTTCTTTATCAAAAGCGATATCACCACCATCGATAATTCCTGAATCTTTGTTAATTGATTTAAAATCAAAAAGGTTCGTATCACAAAGATGAGAAGGTACCACATTCTGCATGGCTGTAAACATTGATTCTAATCGACCAGGAAATTTATCATCCCAATCATTAAGCATGTTTTTAGTTATTTGACGTTGCAGGTTTGGCTGGGAGCCACATAAGTTACATGGAATGATAGGGTACTTTTTCAGCTCGGCATATTGTTCAATCTCTTTCTCTTTGCAATAAGCAAGCGGGCGGATAACAACATGTTCGCCGGTATCAGAGACAAGTTTTGCAGGCATAGATTTTAGTTTGCCACCAAAAAACATATTTAGCATCATTGTTGCCAACATATCATCGCGATGATGGCCAAGCGCTATTTTGGTCGCTCCTAACTCCTTCGCAGTGCGGTATAAAATCCCGCGGCGTAAACGAGAGCATAAGCTGCAGGTGGTTTTACCTTCAGGTATCTTATCCTGCACTATGCTGTATGTATCTTCCTCAATAATTTTGTATTCAATGCCTAAGTTTTGTAAATATTCAGGCAAGATATGTTCGGGAAAACCGGGCTGTTTTTGATCTAGATTAATTGCAATTATTTCAAAATCGATTGGAGCAGCCGAACGCAATTCAATAAGGATATCGAGCATAGTAAAGCTATCTTTGCCGCCGGACAAGCAGACCATAACGCGGTCGCCGTCTTCAATCATATTGTAATCAGCTATAGCTTGTCCCGTTAACCTGCGTAACTTCTTATTGAGTTTTTTCAGGGTGAACAGCTCTTTTGTTGTAAGAATATCGGACATTGTTGCGCCTTGAATTTAACGTAGTTATTTTACTTGAGGCGCATTGTACAAAAAGATATTTTGAGATGCAAAGGCTCACAAGGTAAGCCGGCCATTTAAAAAGGGGTTGGACGGGCGATTAAGAAGCCTTGAACACCATCAATATACATATTTTCAAGAATCTGTTTTTGCTCTAAATGCTCTACACCTTCAGCAATAACAAGACAGTCCATGCGATGCGCAACGTCAATTATCATGCGTACAAATTGCTGATTTGCGCTGTCGCGTTCTATATGACTGATTAAGCTTGCATCAATTTTAACGAAATTGGGTCTAAGTTCTCTGAATAAACGAAAAGAGCCAATACCTTTACCAAAGTGGCAAATTGCAGATCGTGTTCCTGTACGTTTAAGCATATCAAAAATACGTTTGCTAGCAACAAGGTTGCTATCAAGTACTTCTTCGCGCATTTCAAAAATCAAACATGCCGCTATCTTGGGCTCCCGTAATAACAGTCGCTCCAACCAAACAATAAAGCCGCTATTTTGCATTGCTGAACTTGTTATATTAATTCCCCAATGACAGTTGTCATCGGTTTTATGACGACATTGGCTTACTAGCGTTTCTAAAATAAGTTGCTCAAGTTTAACGATCATATCAATGCGTTGTGCCATGGCAAAGATAGTACCCGTTGGGAACATCTGGTTATTATCACCGATGAAACGGGTGAAAATCTCATGGTACCCTTGCATATTTCGGTGTATTGCCTGGATCGGTTGGTGTAATAACATTAATGCTCTTTTAGAGATAATCGCTTCGATAATTTGACGCCAGTGTTGCTGCCCAAATAGGTTCGTATCCGCATCCTGTTGTTCAAAAGCCCAACTATTTACTTCGTCTGTTTGTGCTTTGGCTAAGGCCATATCGGTTCTGGCTAAGACTTGCTCTGGTAATTGTCCTGACGAAATTGCTGATATGCCGCTGTAAGCTATGCCGTCTAATTTATTTAGCGTTTGGTATTGATCAAACTCTGTTTTTAAATTTTTAGCTATGCGTTGTGCATCTGCGGGGCTCATTTCACGGGCGATAATCGAAAAATCTGAACCATTAATTCGATAAACAGAGAGAAATTTGCTTCGGCTTGTTACTTTGGTGAGTATATTGGCAATACTGACTATGTAGTCATCACCTTGTTGATAACCCAGCTGTGAGTTAATTGCATTTAATTCAGTAGCGCGGATTATAAATAATATGGCATGTTTTGGTCCGTTCTCTGTGCTGAGTATATCTAACAATTCCTTACGGAATGCATGACGGTTATTAAGCTGGGTAAGATTATCCATATTAACTTGCTGCGCAAGTATTGAGATCTGCTTTTCCTGATCTTGTAAGGTGTGTTGAAATGATTGTTTCTGCTCATGTAACCGCTGTGAAACTTTGCTAAATGGGCTTACTGGCGAGTCTTCATTAGATATTTCATTAAGAAGTGTTGTTTCAATACGTTTAAATAAACGGAAATAAATAAGATGGATAAGTGCTGATGTAATCATTAACAGCATATAAATTGATAAAATAACTTTTTCTAACAGGGTCAATAACTGACTGTTTTTCGCTTTAAATTCAATTGATTGATGGCCATTTCTTGATATGAGGATCGTTGATGAAACAGGTAATAAATAAGCCAATATATTTGCTTGCTCTGCTTGGTAGATTAGCGGGGTTGCTAGTTCAGCGTTGCTTACTTTTATATAACTGAATAAGTCAGACTGTGCAAGTTGACTTAGCTGAGTAACATTAGTTATGACTGGCAAATCGCGCAAATCAGGCTTTTGCAAGATGGACTCTTGATGCTGGAACAAAAGCGTATTAAAAATAAATTTCACCGCACAAGTAAGCAAAATTGCGAATAATAAGATAAGAAAGTTACTTGCCCAAAAACTTTTTTTATAATTGTCCATCGAAATTCACCCTCATAATTTAATTACGTTTGACGGTTATACGCAGTTCCATGCTTTTTGGTCATTTCTAAATATACATGTTAGCAAATTAATCACTTTGTTAACAATGAATTAAATCGTATATTGCTATTTTCTATAATCTGGTTGATGGCTTTGTAAAAGGTTTTTCGTGTAGCTTGCCTGAGGGGCATTGAATATCTCTTCTGTACTATTATTTTCAACAATTAATCCATTATGCATCACAATTACATGATCGCTCATATGACGAACTAAATTCATATTGTGTGCAACAAATATATAACTGGTGCCTTTTTTCTCTTGTATATCTAATAGTAGGTTAACTATTTTAAATCGCAGTGATATATCTAACGTTGCTAAGATTTCATCTGCGATAACGATATCTGGATTCAAAATAAGGGCACGTGCCAATGCGACTTTATGCTGCTGCATACTTGAAAGCATATTTGGATAAAAAGAGAGGTAGTCAGGCAATAAACCAACCAGATCCAGGGTTTCTTGGATCTGTTGTTTAATTTTATCTGCGCTGAAATCGGTATTCAGTTCAAGTGGAGCCGCTAATATTCGACCGATTGTCACTTTGGGGTTAAGTGAGTTACCTGGATCTTGAAATATCATGCGAATAGATTTGCATCTTTGTTGTTGAGAGAGGTTAGATAGTGGTTGGCCTTTTATATATATATCCCCGGAGCTGGGCTCAATCAGCCCTGCAATAATTTGCACTAATGTACTTTTTCCTGAGCCACTTTCCCCGACAATAGATAATGTTTCTCCCTGCGATAGGGCAAAGCTGATCGGGCCAAGTGGCTGTCTGAAACCCGATGATAAAAATCGAGCACTACGTTTGTAGTTTTTACATAAATTACTTACGTTGAGAAGTGTTTGCATTTAATTTCTCATATGCTGTTGGAAAGTGGCAACTGACTATGTGCCCTTTGAATTTTAACGGTTCTGGATTTATTACGCAGGTTTTTTGCGCGCGCGGACATCTTGGTCCTAAACGGCAGCCTATTGGCAACTGGTTTGCTGACGGGATGTTACCTGGCAGCGTATATAATTGACTCTTATGCGGAATACTGTCATCGAAATCCAGTATTGTTTTAATCATAGCTTCTGTGTAAGGGTGCATTGGACGTTTTATTATTTGCTTGTAACTACCTGACTCAACAGTTTGACCGCAATAAATCAGCGTGATGTAGTCGGATAAGTTACTGATACTGCCAAAATTATTACTTAATAATAAAATCGTTGTATTGTGCAGTTGGTTTAATTTGTAAAGTAAGCGGAATATTTGTTCACGGGTGACCGCTTCCATTGCATTGGTTGGTTCATCGGCAATGATTAGCCTTGCATTATTGGCAATGGCCATTGCTATCATCACCTTCTGGCAAACGCCTTCGGAGAGTTCATGGGGGTAACTTGCTAAAACACTCTGGTCATTTTGAATGCCCACTTTATGTAATAGCTCTTTTATTTTTTGTTGTGCCGATGGCTCAGGGGTGCGTTTTATTTTGTTTAAAAAACGTCTTCGGACCGATACGGATGGCAATACTTCTTTAATTTGTGGAAATATTTTCTTACTTGGATCCAGGTATGATCTGGGGTGCTGAAATATCATTGCAATTTCTTTACCCATAATTTTACGACGACGACTTGATGATAGCTTGGTTAAATCTGTTGCCCCTAAAAACATGCGGTCTGCAGTCACCGTCCAACTGGCATTATGTAAACCTAAAATAGCTTTAGCTATCAGACTCTTACCCGATCCTGACTCGCCGACTAAACCATGAATAGAACCATCAATAATGGTTAATGATGCTTTATCAACAACACGGACCTTACCTTGGGCTGTAGTAATGTCGATGCTCAAATTACGTATATCTAGTAACGCCATTATTCTTCCTCTCCTTCAATAACCGCATGGCGTAATCCTTCTGAAAACAGATTAAAAATCAAAATAATGATAAAAATTGTAATACCAGGAAATAAAACAAGCCAGGGTGATGAAAAGATAAGTTCGATGCTGTTTGCAATTAACGCCCCTAATTCAACATCCAAGAATTGAGTACCGAAACCTAAATATCCAAGCGTCGAAATCTCTAATATTGCAATCGTAAAAATACGATTTAATAAGGCGATAATTGGCTCTACAATATTTGGAAATATGCCAAAACGCAACAGACGTATATTGGTTGCACCGTCAAGGCGTAACGCGACGATATACTGTTTGTGTAATTCATTTTCAATCGCAATATAGATTCCGCGTATAAATTGTGGCAATAGCGAGAGAGATACTGCAATTAAACAGTTTTTATAGCTAGGGCCAAACATAACAATCAGAATAAGTGCAGTCAGTAATGTTGGAATAATTAAAAGTGCGTCGAGAAGGTGGTGCAGGATACTCGCTTTTATACCTTTAGTTAATGCCGCTGCGGCCCCTATTATTGTCCCCAAGATGGCAACGGTTATCGATATTAATAGTGCGCCGCCAAGGGTCAATTGAATGCCATGAATTAAACGAATTAACGAATCTCGGCCTAAATCATCAGTGCCTAAAATGTGGGCTGTGCTGCCACCCTCAAACCAATACGGCGGCAGTAATAGCTGTACATCTGTTGCAGCATGAGGCGCAATGAAATCAGCAAACAGAGCAACCAATACAAGTATCAGAGAAGCCCACATAGCTGCAACTGCGATTTTTTTCTTTTTAAATATTGACCAGGTATATTGCAAGGGTGATTGTATTTTCTCCTCATTAAATTCGTTATTAATCAGCATATAAAGATTTCCGTTTGAGTGGTGATAATATCATCAGCAATATATCGATAATAATACTGGACAGCAAAATGGCGCCAGAAATAATCAGAACGGCAGCAGGTAGCGCGAGGTAATTGCCCTCTTTAATGCTGCTCAGCAGCCAGACTCCCGCGCCCTGTAAGGAGAAAACAATTTCTATCACCATCGCAAAGGAGATGATTGTGCTTAATTGTAATCTTAATTGATGAATAATTGGCGGTATTGCATTTTTTAGAACATGGCGCAGAATAATTTGTGGATTACTTAGGCCGTTGGCGTATGCCGCTTTTATATAATTACTTTTCATCACCACAGTGATCGAGTGGCGAGTTAAGCGAATAATCTCTGCGCTCAGGAAGAATGATAAGACAGCTGCAGGCAGAATAAGATGGGCCAGGCGGTTGAAAAAAGCATCTAATTGATAGATATCGCTAGCCAGTAGCGAGTCAATAAGCATAAAACCAGATATTACGGGCACTTCAAAGATGGGACTGATCCCTCCATCAATAGGCAAAGAGAGTCCTACCCACCGGGGTAACATTGTGGTAATAATCGCAAGCCAGAAAACGGGTAATGCAAGACCGACGAGTGCAACGGACATGATCGAATAATCAAGCAGACTATTACGTTTTAGACCTGCGAATATACCAAGCGGTATGCCGATAATAGTGGCTGTGATAAATGCAATAAAGCACAGCTCAAGGGTTGAGGCAAAGGCGGTTAACCCGCTGCTTAGGATGGGTTGCTGGTCAATGGTAGATAATCCCCATTCGCCTTGTAAAATAGAGGACATATATTGACCATACTGAACAATGTAATTTACATCTGTTGCTGCATTGCTGTTTGACCAGTGGGTCACTATAAATGCGATAACGGTCAGGATAAAGGCATTAATAGATAATAAGTTGAGACGACGAAACAGATAATTAAGCATATTAATGGGCTTCTATTTTTCTGACATTTTGAAAATCTATTCCGGTTAACGGATTAACCAATAATCCGGATATATTTTGATTAAATACATCGATTCGAAGTAGATGGGCAATAGGGTAATAGGGGCGTTCTTGTTGAATTATTTCTTGTAGCTTATGGTAATTTATAACACGTTTAGCAAAGTTAGATTCTAATAAACTTGAGTCTAATAAATGCTGTACTTTTTTACTGCACCATTGACTGCTGTTGCCTTGTAATATACTGGAGTCGCAACTTAGTAAGGGCCTGAACAAACTGTCGGGATCATCAACATGCACATTAACACCCGTCAAATAAGTGTCGTAATGAGCAGACGCTAAACGTCTTTTAAGTTTAGAATGGGATAAAGGTATAATTTTACTTTTCACCCCAATCGCGAATAAGTTTGCTTTAATTAACTCAGCCGTTTTCTTGAAATTGGGATTGAAAAAGTCGTTTTCACTCGGGATCAGAATGGAGATGATTCTGCTGAAATTAAAATTATTTTTTTCGAGCATATTTTTAGCCAATTCTGGACTGTACTGCAGTTCATCAGATATTGGATTATATGCCCAAGAGCGTTTTGCTAATAATCCATTTGTTACGATAGCACTTTGGGGGAAAATGGCATTGATAATCCTTTTTTGATCAATTGCATAACTTAATGCACGTCTAATTTCTTTCTGATCAAATGGCTTTTGCAAACTGTTAAATGACCATAATGCAATATTTTTTGTTGTTTTAGTACTCGTAATCAGACGGGGGTTGGCAAGTATAGTATTTAATTGGCTTGGTGCTGGTGAGGTGATTACATCACATTCACCCGATAATAATTTTGAGTGACGTTTGGTATTATTACCTGTTACATCAAAAATAAGATTTTTAATAGTAGGGCTTCCCTGCCAATAAGTCGCATGAGATAGATAGCGAATAATACCCGTTCTCTTGTCCGCATTTTTAAATTTATAGGGGCCTGTGCCAATAGGATAAAAATCAATCTTTTCTGGGGTGCCACTAGCCAAAAGGTTTTGTGCATACTCCTTAGAAAGAATTACCCCATAGTGAGCGGCTAAATGGGCCAGTAGCGTGACATCCGGTTTATTTAAAATAAACTTTACCTTGTAGTCATCGATTTTGACGATATCAGCCACTAAATTTGTAAAGGAATGGTTAAAAAAATAGTTATCAGTTATACGGTTTGTGGCGTGAAAAGGCTGTTCTTTATTTATCATGCGCTGAAAACTAAAAATAAGATCGTCTGCATTGAAATTGCGAGTCGGAGTAAAATAATCTGTCTGTTGGAAAGTAACATCTTTACGCAAGAAAAAAGTAAAGCTTAATTTATCGTCACTTTGTTGCCAGTGTGTTGCCAAATCCGGTATAAAACCGTCGTTGATAGGATCTATTTTCACTAAACGATTATATAGTTGATGTGTGGTTGCATCTAACGTTGAAATATCGTGGCTGATTTGTGGATTAAATGATTGCGGATAATTCGCTGAGCAGTAGATCAAGCTATCGGTAATAGCTGATTCATTTTTGTAACAACCGCTTAATAGCAGCGTAATGGTTAAAGCAAATAAAAGGCGCATGGCGAAATCAATAACTCCATTTGATATGAGTGTAATTCATTTTCTTATGTAGAGTAATAATATACATGATTATTACTCTCTTCGATCAATAAGTTGAAGCTTTATCGCTTTACCAGCTAACTCTTGCTGGCAGATATTTATTATTTTTCGGGTTAATAGTAATGCTATAACGCCAAAAAAAATAGTGCCGGCCGCCTGGCCGTATAAAATACCGGGAGCTTGATAATAGTATGCGCCTAGGGTAACAAATGGAACTGTACCCAGCGTCATTTTACCTATATTTAACAGGGTTGCATATTTTGCATATCCCAAGTTATTTAAAAAGGCCATAGCCACAAATGTTATGCCTGTAAAAATAAAGGTTATCGAGATGTACTGGCAAAAAACTCGTATAATTTCAGCCGTCTTATTTTCTGCACCAAACAGATCTACCACAACATTTTGCCCCATAGAGAGTAGAAGTGATATAACTAATGTGTAGCTAATAATAAATTTAATTGACTGATTTAAAACCTCTTTAACACGAGAAAACTGTAATGCTCCGTAATTTTGTCCAATAATAGGACCCAGCGCACCTGAAAGAGCAAACATCACTGCAAACATAACTGGAATTAAACGGCCAATAATTGCCCATCCTGCAATGTATTCACTGCCAAACTTTGCAACCTCATAAGTCACGTACAAGTTTCCTAATGGGGTAGCGATTTGCGTTGCTATAGCAGGAAAAGCAATAGCAGTGATTGCTTTCGTATCTTGCCAGAAATTGGCTGATTGTAATCGCGCAAACATTTTATATTTAAAGAATACAAAATAGAAACCGATTGCCAGCACAGTGCAACGAGCAGCAACTGAAGCGATTGCGGCACCTTTAAGATCCATTTCAAATACAAATATAAGGAGTGGATCGAGCAGGGCATTGATCAGACTCCCGCCGACTGTTGCATACATAGCATGTTTTGCATCCCCTAAACTACGTAAAGTAGCGCCCATCTGCATCGCTAATGCCAGAATAGGTGAGGAGGGTAAAATTATTCTTAGATAGAGCGTCGCCTCTCGCAGCTCTTCACCCTGAGCGCCGATCTGGCTTAATATTTCGGGGGTAAACCAGTACAATAGCAGTGCAACGAAGGTGCTGAAAATAAAAGCATAAAAAGAGATATGGGATACCTGTTTTCGTGCTTGTTGCTGGTTATGTTCGCCTATCGATTTAGCTACGCTGGCACTATTGACTGTGACTAGGCCAATACAGATGGAAGTCGTGAAAAATAGAACTGCACTGGCATAACCAACCGCAGCGGTTAGTGCGGAATTGCCCAATAAACTTATAAAATAGATATCAGCTAAGTCAACCATAAACAGCGCACTAAGCCCTAAGGCATTAGTCGCTGACATAGTAATAACATGCTTGATTATTGACCCGTGTAAAAATTTAGCTTGTGTCATCTGTTACCTGAATATTAGATTCACTAGCTGCAGTGTATTTCAGCAAACTTATCTAATAACTGCTCTTCACTTTCAATATGGTCGGGATCAATAATAATGCAATTAATCGGACAGACGTTGATACAGGTCGGCTGTTCATAAAAACCAACACATTCAGTACACAAAACAGGATCAATTTCATAAATTTCTGCACCGAAGGTGATTGCTTCATTGGGACATTCCGGATCACACATATCGCAATTGATGCAGTTATCTTTTATTAATAGCGCCATCTTTATTTATTGTGCGGGTTGCGTGTGTTTGCACCCGATTGTAGGTTGCGCATTAACAAACCATGGCTCAGATCAATCTCTTTCGGCACGGGCATATAAAGTATATGGCCTGAGCCGGGCGCTACATCTACAAGCTCGCCTTTGCGTGTTTGCAGTTGTTCTAATGTAAAGTTCACATTACCGCGTGGTGTCATAAGTTCAAGTTTATCGCCCACTAAAAATTTATTTTTAACGGTAACTTCTGCTAAACCATTTTCATTTCGGCCGGTCATTTCACCAACAAATTGCTGTGTTTCACTGATTGAATAGCCGTAATCATA
This sequence comes from Psychromonas sp., assembly GCF_047632995.1. Taxonomy (GTDB): domain Bacteria; phylum Pseudomonadota; class Gammaproteobacteria; order Enterobacterales; family Psychromonadaceae; genus Psychromonas. The sequence continues at coordinate 6,239 of NZ_JBLIEK010000012.1, read as the reverse complement.
GTTCTGGTATTGATCATGTGTATGACGGCTTAAAAAGCCTTCAGTGTAGCCACGGTGAGCAAGGTTTTCTAACGTCCCCATCAGTGATGGATCAAAAGGGCGGCCTGCAATAGCGTCATCCATTCCTTTCCGGTATACCTGGGCGGTGCGTGCGCAGTAATAGAAACTTTTGGTACGACCTTCAATTTTAAGGGATTGCACCCCAATTTTTAATAAGCGCTCTACATGTTGAATGGCACGTAAATCTTTTGAATTCATTATATAAGTACCGTGCTCATCTTCAAATGCCGGCATATATTCGTCAGGTCGGCCTTGCTCTTGTAATAAGAACAGTTGATCGCTTGGTTTTCCTAGTCCGAGTGTCGGATCCGGACGTTCTATAGCAACGATATCACCGGTTTCATTTTCTTTCGCTTCATGTGCATCATATTTCCAGCGACATGAGTTAGTGCAGGTTCCTTGGTTAGGATCGCGTTTATTAATATAACCGGATAATAAGCAGCGGCCGGAATAAGCCATACAGAGCGCACCGTGAACAAAAACTTCAATTTCTATATCAGGGCAGTGCTGGCGGATATCTTCAATCTCATCGAGCGATAATTCACGTGATAAAATAACCCGTTCGATGCCTTGTTTTTCCCAGAACTTAACACTCGCCCAGTTAACGGCATTGGCCTGCACACTGAGGTGCACTGGCATATCAGGAAACGCATCGCGTACCATCATAATTAAACCGGGATCCGACATGATTACTGCATCCGGTTTTAAATCAATAACAGGTTTCATATCACGCAGGAATGTTTTTAATTTTGAATTATGAGGTTGGATATTGCAGACCACATAAAGTTTTTTACCTTGTGCATGAGCCTCATCAATACCGATTTTCAATTTTTCAATATTAAATTCATTATTGCGTACACGGAGTGAATAACGTGGTTGCCCGGCATAAACCGCATCTGCGCCATAGGCAAATGCATAACGCATATTTTTAAGTGTGCCGGCGGGCGAAAGTAGTTCTGGAGTCATTATTTCTCTCTTCTGATATCAAGTCAGGGCAATACGCTTGCGAATTTTGATTGAATTTATTTTCAATAGATTAATTATCGCTGCATTGCAGGGGCGCAAAGTTTACTTGTTTTTGCATAAAAGGGATAGTATCCACATTAATTGTTAGGGTATATATTGATAAATAAGAAGATAATTGGTCATCCACCTCGCTAAAACAGTGCGCAAAGAGAAATTAAGTTTCACATTTGATTGACGCAGCTCTATAATGTGTCAATATTTTTAAATTGAAATGATTTAACAGATCATCTTACCGTCTGACGACAGGCATTAACAATTAGGTTTTACATGGATATCACTGAAAAATTTACAAGCAACAAACAAATAATCACCTTCCTGACTGAGCAGTTCCCTTTATGTTTCACAGCAGCAAAAACTGAAGCTAAACCATTAAAAATTGGAATATTCCAAGAGCTTGCAGCACGTTTAGAAAATGAAGAGCGGGTCAGTAAAACGCAACTTCGCAGCGCTTTGCGCCAATACACCTTAAGCTGGCGCTACCTTCACTGTATTAAACAGTCGGTAAAACGTGTTGATCTTGATGGTATTGAAGGGGATGAAGTTTCAGCAGAGCATGCAGAGCATGCTTTAAAAACCTTAAAAGAGAGTAAAGATAAGGCGTTTGCAAATAAGAAAAAACCATCCGCAGCAGAAGCGGCGCCTAAACGCGCGGTAAAAAAGGTAACTGTACCTAATCGTACCAGTAAGCCTGTTGCCAAAAAAGAGAAAAGCGAAGACTTAAGTAAGTATAAAGAAGCGATTCACGCGGAACTTAAGCTTAAGCAGCCTGTCAAAGTTGTTTTAGGGCAATCTCCTGTTGCAGGTGTTGTCGTTGGAATTATGAAGGAAGATATCCAGGTACAGCTTGACTCAGGGATGACAGTAAAAATTAAAGCTAAACACCTCATTGTATAAAAAGGTACATTAATGAATAAATTTTTTCGCCATGTTTTAGTTGTCGCCAGTACATTATATATTGGTATCACTTTTGCTGCTGGTTTTGATGTAAAAGATATTCCGCAACTTGCGCAGCAAGCTCAGCATGCCAAAGTGGCGAAAAGAGTGAGCGATCTGTTTAGTCGCTCTCATTATAAGTATGTTTCTCTGAATGATGCGCTCTCACAAAAAGTGTTTGCGCGTTATATCGAACAGCTTGATTATAATAAGCAAATTTTCATGCAGAGTGATATTGACTCTCTAAAAGTCTATCAATCTTCTTTTGATGATAATTTGAAATCAGGTCAGCTTGATCCTGCCTATTTTATTTACCAGCTAAATCTGACCCGTCGTTATGAGCGTTACAGTTATGCATTGTCACTTTTAAATGCTGAAATTAAATTTGATAAAAAAGATCAATATCAGTTTGATCGAAGTGAAGCGGCTTGGGCTGTGGATCGTAAAGCGCTTGATATACTTTGGCAGAAAAAAGTTAAATCGGATGCATTAATACTTAAATTAGATGGGAAAAAATGGCCGGAAATTAAAGAGCAGCTTACAAAAAGATATAATATTGCAATTAAACACTTAGTGCAGACAGAAAGTGAGGATGTATTTCAGAGCTTTATGAATGCGTATTCTCGTTCCATTGAGCCCCATACCAGTTACCTTTCAGCAAGAAATGCTGAACGTTTTAATATGGAAATGAATTTGTCATTAGAAGGTATAGGCGCAGTTCTACAACTTGAAGATGACTATACAGTGGTACGGAGTTTGGTACCGGGCGGCCCTGCGGAGCAGTCTAAGCAAATTTTTAAAAATGATAAAATTATTGGTGTTGGCCAAGAGGGTGGTAAGGTTATAGACGTTATCGGCTGGCGTTTAGATGATATTGTAGACTTAATCAAAGGTCCGAAAGGCACCAAAGTTCAGTTACAAATTCTTTCAGGTAAAGCGGATGCTAAAAACCACGTTATAGAGATTGTAAGAGAGCAGATTCATCTTGAAGATCGTGAGGCAAAATCATCCATTGAGACAATCAAGGGTAAAAAAATTGGTGTGATCACCATACCGAGTTTTTACATGAAATTAAGCGAAGATGTTGATAAAGAACTGGCGCTATTAGCAAAAGATAATATCGAAGGGGTAATTATCGATTTGCGCAATAATGGTGGTGGCGCGCTCAGTGAAGCAACATTATTAACGGGGCTGTTTATTCCATCCGGGCCGGTCGTGCAAGTGCGTGATAGTCGCAATCAGATTCTAGTTCATGAAGATGAAAACAAATCGGTAAGCTATGGCGGGCCGTTAACTGTTTTAATCAATCGCAATAGTGCTTCTGCCTCTGAGATTTTCGCCGCTGCTTTACAAGATTATGGGCGTGCAATCGTTATCGGAGAACAAAGTTACGGTAAAGGTACTGTACAGCAACACCGTCGTATTTCCCGATTTTATGATAACGATGCAGAAAGTATCGGCTCTGTTCAATATACAATAGCTAAATTCTATCGTATCAATGGCGGCAGTACGCAACATAAAGGTGTGGTGCCTGACATTGTCTTTCCCAGTGCAATTGACCACCAAGATACCGGAGAAAGTTTAGAAAAAAATGCATTGCCATGGGACAATATCAAATCCGCTGATTACCAATTTACCCATAATCTGCAGGAATCCATTGCTAAACTGACGTTGAAACATGAGATGCGTATTAAAAATGAAATTGAGTTCACTTATCTGCTTGATGATATTGAACAATATCGCAAAGAAAAAGATGATACCGTTATTTCGCTTAATGAAGCGGAGCGTCTGAAATTACGTGAAAAAAATGAGCAACATGCTCTGCAGCGTAGTAATGAGCGTTTACAGCGCGCAGGTTTAGATAAGATAAAATCAATTGATGATTTTCCGGATGATTTTGAACCGCTTGATGCATTCTTAATTGAAGCGGCATCAATCACACTAGATTACGCTAAATTATAAATTTGCTACTCTAGTGCATACTATTAAGACCGACTGCTTATGAGTCGGTCTTTTTTTGTCTCTATTTTAAGGTTGAAAATTTCAAGGTAAGTGTTGAAACAGCAGCGCAAGCTGATTGAACTGGCTTTAATCAAAACGGGTGTTTTTTAAAGCGGCTTCAATTACGCAGAGTAATAGTCAATGGGACGAATTATCAGCTCGATGTTATTTTTTTGCGCTTCGATAAAACTAAAATTTGCAGACCAATCACCGACATCGAAACGCCGCGCAGGTTTGCCTGATAGTTCAAACTGATGTTCTGCAACTTGATGAGTGTGACCGTGGATTAAAGTGGCTGTTTGATGTTTTTCCATCAAACGTAACACTTCGCTTTGTGTCACCGCCATTATATTTTTGTCTTTATATACTTTTTTTGACTGACTGGCAGAGCGGATTTTCCAACCTATTTTTTTACGGACAGACAGGGGCATTAAATTAAAGATAAATTGTAATAAAGGATTATGGATCACCGAACGCATTTTTTGGTAGTTTTTATCCGCTAAACAGAGCGTGTCACCGTGCATGACCAATACATTTTCACCATAAAGATCAATTTCGCAGTGTTCCCGCAGTAATTGCATGGAAGCCTGTTGTGCATAATTTTTACCAATCATAAAATCACGGTTTCCGTGAAGATAGTAAATCTTGGCTTGGTTGACTTTTGCATAAGCAGTAAGTCGTTTAGCGACTTCATCCATTAATGGCGTATGCTCGTCATCGCCAATCCAGACCTCAAATAGGTCGCCTAAAATATACAAGGCATCGACATCTTTCGCGTCATTTTGCAAAAACGAAAAGAAAGCCTCACTTATTTTAGGGTGCTGTTCACTCAGGTGAAGATCGGCGATGAAGAGAGTACGCATGCGGGTTATTCTACCGTTACGCTGGTGATAACAACATCTTCAAGCGGCACGTCTTGATGTACAAAACCAAAGTTACCCGTTGCAACATTTTTAATTTTATCAACAATTTCTTTGCCTTCAACTACTTCTGCGAAGACACAGTAGCCCCAACCATCAGTAGTTTCTGATTTAAAGTCTAAGAATTTATTGTCACTAATATTAATAAAGAATTGCGCAGATGCTGAATGTGGTTCCATTGTGCGCGCCATTGCGACAGAGTATTTTTTGTTTGACAGACCATTGTTGGCTTCATTTTTAATCGGTTTACGGGTCTCTTTTTCTTCCATGCCAGATGCAAAACCGCCACCTTGAACCATAAAACCGTCGATAATACGGTGAAAAATTGTATTGTCGTAATGGCCTGATTGCGCATATTTAATAAAGTTAGCCACTGTGTTAGGTGCCTTCTCTTCGTTTAAAGCAAGTTTAATATCACCGAAATTTGTATGTAAAGTAACCATTATAAGGTCCTGTATGAGTAAAAAAACAATATCATACATCAACATCTTAATTGGTGAAATACAAAGGGTGAATTTGTCTTATTAGCAGGTTAGAATAAGGCTTTTATAGTTAGGAACTGAAAGCCGCATGTTAAAAATTTACAACACATTGACACGACAAAAAGAACAATTCAAACCGCTTATTCCAGGCAAAATAGGTATGTACGTGTGTGGTGTGACTATCTATGATTATTGTCATATTGGCCATGCAAGAACTTTTGTGGCTTTTGATACGGTTGCCCGTTATTTGCGATTTAGCGGTTATTCGCTTAATTTCATTCGTAATATTACCGATGTCGACGACAAGATAATTAAACGTGCTAATAAAAACAATGAGAGTTGTGAGCAATTAACGGCACGTTTTACTGACGCTATGCATGCTGATTTTGATGCCTTAAATATGCTACGCCCAGATTTAGAGCCTCGGGTGACTGATCATATGGCTGAAGTTATCGCTATGATTGAAACATTAATCAACAAAAAACATGCTTACATTGCTGAAAATGGTGATGTGCTATTTTCGGTTGAAAGCTTTGCTGACTATGGGCAACTTAGCGGACAGAATTTAGAGATGCTGCAAGCAGGCTCCCGCGTTGAAGTTGAAGAGAGCAAACATAACCCACTTGATTTTGTTTTATGGAAAATGTCCAAAGAAAATGAACCTTTTTGGACCTCTCCATGGGGTAATGGACGACCTGGTTGGCATATCGAATGTTCAGCAATGAATAACAAACATCTTGGTGAGGTTTTTGATATTCACGGTGGCGGTTCAGATCTTTCTTTTCCTCATCATGAAAACGAAATAGCGCAATCTTGC
>NZ_JBLIEK010000011.1:0-56779 GCF_047632995.1 Psychromonas sp. | reverse complement strand
ACCGATATAAAGCTCACCACGCAGCTCATTAAAACGTATATCGTCTAGCTCGGAAAAAATTTCTGCAAAAGAGTGATTTAATGTCACTAGTAAACGCTCCCCTTCCGGTGTCAATTCCAAACGACGGGTAAGGCGCACAAACAGCGAAAATCCAAGTTGTTTCTCGAGGTTTTTAATACGATGGCTCACCGCCCCCTGAGTTAGACACAGCTCCTCTCCCGCTTTGGTAAAGCTCAGATGCCGCGCAGCAACACTAAATGTATGCATATTGGTAAGCAGTGCCTGTTTATTATCCATAACTATCCTGTGCCTGTTGATTGAAAAACAGAGATTAACAGTTCCACTGTTATACATTAAAAATTTTAATAGATAGTAATTTTTATTTCGGTTGTCTGTCAACTTTATTGGGCGTCAAATAAGATCAGATACATTAATATTAAGATACAGGAGAGGATCATGAAAAACGGCTTAAAAATTACGGTTATCGGCGCGGGTTCAAGTTATACGCCAGAACTGATTGAGGGACTGATAAAAAGAGCAGAAGAGCTGCCCATTGCGCAGTTATGGTTAGTTGATATTGAAGAGGGCAAAGAAAAAGTTAATATTATTGCCGGATTAGCCCGGCGCATGATTGAAAAAGCAGGCCTTGCTATTCAGGTAGAGGTCACACTCGATCGTCGCCTTGCATTAAAAGATGCTGATTTTATCTGTTCACAATTCCGTGCTGGCTGCCTGGAAGCACGTATTAGAGATGAGAGGATTTCACTTAAATACGGCATGATTGGGCAGGAAACAAATGGTCTGGGCGGCTTCGCCAATGCCTGTCGTACTATCCCCATCACACTTGAAATTTGTAAAGAGATAGAAGCGTTGTGCCCGGATGCATGGCTGCTTAACTTTACTAACCCGTCGGGCATGGTCACAGAAGCCGTCCTCAAACATACTAAGGTTAAAGCGGTGGGCTTATGTAATGTGCCGGTGATTATGCAAAAAGGGATTGCGGAGCTACTTGCTTGCGACGAGCAGGAGATCATTATGCAGGTCGCGGGGATAAACCATTTTATCTGGGCACGACAAATTCTGCATAACGGAAAAAACAAGCTGGATTATATTGTTGAGCAGATTCTTAGCGGTAATGATCCGCTGGTACCCAGCAATATTCCTGCTTTTGCATGGCCGGCTGAGCTGTTAAAAAACATGGGCATGATCCCCTGTGCCTATTTGCGTTACTACTACATGAGTCAGGATATTCTCGAGCAGGAACTCGGTGAAGCAAATGGTGAAGGCACACGCGGTGAGGTTGTAAAGGCGATGGAAAAACGTCTGTTTGCCATTTACAGCGATCCGACAGTCAATACCAAGCCTAAAGAGTTAGAAAAACGCGGCGGCCAGTATTACTCGGAAGCAGCCTGTGAATTAATGAGTTCTATTTACAATGATAAACGTACCATAATGCATGTTAATACACGCAATAACGGCACTATTGCAGGTTTAGCTGATGACTGCGTGGTTGAGGTGAGCGCAATAATCACTAAAAGCGGCCCGCTACCACTCAATGTAGCCCCTTTCCCGAGCGATACGCTGCGTCTACTGCAGTTGATGAAAGAGTTTGAAACACTCACCGTAGAGGCTGCCATCAGCGGAGATTTGAACAAAGCAAGACGGGCGCTTATTTTAAATCCTCTGGTCAATACCGGCTCAGTACTTGAGGCGGCATTGCTTGAAACGGTGCGCGAGAATATTGATTTTATGCCGCAGTTTGCGCACCTGCTGCATTAGAGTAATAATACCAATTCCACTAAGTAGATGATCTATTTAGGCGCAAGGAAAAATGGATGAAAGCAAGGCGTTTATTGCAGTAACTAGTTATTCTAATTACAAAATAAAGAACGAAGCTAGCATTCATTTTAACCCGCATAAATGAATAGAAAATTAGCGGATTTGGTATAGATACTATCCTCTATAAAAGCCGATAAATATCGGCTTTTTGGTAAGCGTAATAACTATTTTAAAATATACTTCTGCACGGCGCGATTATGCTCAACTAAACTCTTAGAAAAATAAGATTCACCGTCCCCTTTACTGACAAAGTAGAGATAGTTACTTTTAGCCGGATGCAAGGCGGCATATAAAGCGGCTTCGCTGGGCATCGCAATCGGCGTTGGTGGCAAGCCGTTAATCTGGTATGTATTGTAAGCCGTTTTCTCACGCAGATCTTTTTTGCGGATATTACCCTGGTAACTATCTCCCATACCGTAAATAACAGTAGGATCGGTCTGCAGACGTATGCCCCGACGCAAACGGTTGACAAAGACAGACGCTATTTTTTCTCGATCTGCAGAAAAACCGCTCTCTTTCTCAATAATGGAAGCAAGTATTAATGCCTCGTAGGGCGTTTTTAAGGGAAGATTTTTATCCCGCAGCGACCATAATTTATCTAAAATCTGCTGCTGGTGATCATAGGCTTTTTGGATTATTTTCAGCGCGTCCATTTGCGCATGATAATGGTAAGTTTCCGGAAATAACAACCCTTCTAATTTGCTATAGGGACTGCCAAGCTCCTGTAAAACTTCCTGCTCACTTTTATCAAGCGGCTTGAGGAATTGCGCACTGTTTAATATAGCGAGCCATTCCTTAAATGTGGTTCCCTCAACAAAGGTCACTTTAAACTGGTGCTCAGCCCCTGTATTTAGAATCGTTAGAATATCTTCCAGACTAGAGCCTTCTTGTAATTGGTAAGTACCTGATTTTATATTGATCAGTTCGGGCCGTAATTTTCCAACCACTTTCCACCACGTAAGATCATTAACAATTGACTGCTCCGCAAGGCGCGTTCCCAATCGCGAATAATTACTGCCTGCCTTTACCGTAAACAGCATGGTTTTATCAATACGAGGAATAGTTAAATAATTTTCTATTTTTTTCTGTGCGATAAAAGCAGCTGCGCATAGCAAGGTTAGGAAAATTAATATCGTCATTGTGATTTTATTAATCGCCATGTTACAAATCTCCCTCTTGTAATAATGATTGTAATTTTTGCATAAAAGATAAACCGGACAGTGGATAACGATGAGACTGCAATTGCCTTACTGGTACGAGCCCCATCAATGCATTAGTTAAACATAAAGCCTGTGCGTTAAACAGATCCGCCGTTTTAATTTTGCTCTCTAAAATCGCTATTCCGGCTTTTTTTGCTGACTCCATCACTTGCCTGCGTTTAACACCCGCTACACCACAACCATCAAGTTTAGGCGTTAGCCACTGATTATCTAAGTAGATAAAAATATTTGCACTGCATGCTTCAATGACATAACCGTCATTGTCACAAACAATCCCTTCAACAGCCTGCTGACTTTCCAGCTCATGTTTGATTAAGATCTGCTCTAAACGGTTTAATGTTTTTAGTCCCGCTAATTGCGGATTAATTGCCAATCTTTGCTGGCATAAAATAATGTCAATCCCCTTTTGCCACTCTTGATAAAAGTGCGGGAAAGGATGACTCGATAAAATGCGCGACGGTGAATCACACCCGTCTGAGCTGTATCCGCGACCGCCTGTGCCGCGCGTTAAAATAATTTTGATCACAGCTTCTGGCTCTTTTACTAAACTTACTGCTAATGATTCAACTTCATCGGTTAATAATAGCCAATCAATATCGGGGAAAAACAAGCGCTGCGCACCGAGTTGTAGTCGTTGCAGGTGATAGCCCCATAACTGCACCCTGCCATATTCAACTTTTATCGTTGAAAACAGGCCATCTCCATAAGCTAAACCACGGTCGGTCGCTGCAATTGTGGTTGATTTTATTCCATTAATTAGCATATTTTATTTTCTTTAAGCCATAAAAAAACCCGATCTGATAATCGGGTTTTTATTCTAACTTTATTTTAAAAAACTAGATACGTTTAAAGATTAATGTACCGTTTGTACCGCCAAAACCAAATGAGTTAGAGAGTGCGTATTCGATATTTGCAGGGCGCGCTTTGCCATCCGCCACATAATCTAAATCACAGCCTTCACTTGGATTAACTAAGTTAATGGTCGGTGGTGCAACTTGATCGCGCAGTGCCAAGACACTAAAAATGGCTTCAATCGCCCCAGCGGCACCTAACAGGTGGCCGGTCATCGATTTAGTTGAGCTCATCATCACTTCATTTGCTCTCTCGCCCCAAATACCTTTTACAGCTTGAGTTTCTGCAATATCGCCAGTGGGTGTTGAAGTACCATGTGCATTAATATATTGAATATCTGTCGCTGCAATTTTTGCATCTTTAATCGCATTTTTCATTGATAATGCTGCACCTGCACCGCTTTCTGGTGGTGACGTCATATGGTAAGCGTCTCCGCTCATGCCAAAACCGACAAATTCCGCGTAGATTTTTGCGCCACGTGCTTTCGCGTGTTCATACTCTTCAAGCACCACGACACCCGCGCCATCACCTAGTACAAAACCATCACGAGACTCATCCCAAGGACGGCTTGCTGTTTGCGGTGAATCATTGCGTGTAGATAGTGCGCGTGCAGAAGCAAATCCGCCCATACCTAATTGACTCGATGCTTTCTCAGCACCGCCAGCGAGCATTACATCAGCATCACCGTATTGAATCATACGCGCAGCCAGACCTATGCTGTGTGTACCCGTAGTACAAGCCGTAGTGACCGCAATATTAGGACCTTTCAACCCTTTGTTGATTGAGACATGTCCTGAAATCATATTAATAATTGTAGCCGGCACAAAAAATGGGCTAATTTTACGCGGGCCACTTTTTTCAAAGTTATGCGCATTGCTTTCGATTGTGGTAATACCGCCAATACCAGAGCCGATTGCAACACCGATACGCTCTGCATTTTCCTCGGTAACCACAAGCCCCGAATCTTGAAAAGCTTGATCTGCAGCTACAACACCGTATTGAATAAAGGCATCCATTTTACGGGCATCTTTTTTAGGCATGTAATCTTCAACATTAAAATCTTTTACTAAGCCGGCAAATTTACAAGCAAATTTTTCAGTATCAAAATGTTCGATATTGGAGATGCCGCTTTGACCAGCTTGCACTGCCTGCCACGATTGTTCAACTGAATTACCTACCGGAGATAACATACCTAAACCAGTAATTACAACTCTACGTTTTGACACTATAACTTCTCCTGAAGACGAACTAATTAGATTAAATATACCCAAGCTACTTGAATCTGCATCTTTAAGTGGTTTGGGTATTTTTACTCATTTATAAATTTCTAGACCATTTAGTTAATTTAACTTTTCCACTATTTATAAATACAAAAGGCGGTCTGAAGACCGCCTTTTGATATTTCAAACTCATTCTAGCAAGAATGATTAAGCATTTTTTTCAATGTAATCAATCGCTGATTGAACTGTAGTAATTTTTTCAGCTTCGTCATCAGGAATTTCTGTATCGAATTCTTCTTCAAGAGCCATTACAAGTTCAACTGTATCTAAAGAATCAGCACCTAGATCGTCTACGAAAGAAGCATTATTTACTACTTCGTCGAGTTGAACACCAAGTTGCTCAACGATGATGTTTTTTACGCGGTCTTCGATATTGCTCATTTTATTTTCCTTTGTGGATACACGGTTGCGTTAATTAATGGCGCTAGTTTATTCTATCGCATTTAATATTCAAGTATTCTATCACTGGTTAGACCAGTATTTTGAGGATTTTAATCAATAAATGGTTAAATTCCAACTATTTTTTCTACTTTATCAGAATTCAGCTTAAACCATATACATACCGCCATTAACGTGAATAGTTTCACCGTTAATGTAAGCGGCACCTTCAGACGCTAAAAACACGACTGTCGCTGCAATCTCTTTCGTTGAGCCTAAACGGCCCGCTGGTACTGCAGATAAGGTAGCTGCACGCTGCTCATCGGTTAATGCATTGGTCATATCGGTTTCAATAAAGCCCGGTGCCACTGTATTAACAGTGATTCCACGGCTTGCCACTTCACGTGCCAGTGATTTAGTGAGACCAATCACACCCGCTTTAGCAGCTGCATAGTTAGCTTGCCCGGCATTGCCCATAGTACCAACAACAGAGCCAATATTAATAATACGTCCCGCACGTTTTTTCATCATTGGGCGCAGCGCTGCTTTGCTCATTTTAAAAATAGGCGTTAGATTGGTTTCGATAATATCATTCCACTCATCATCTTTCATGCGCATTAATAAGTTATCACGTGTGATACCGGCATTATTGACTAATACATCGACAACACCGTATTGTGCTTTGATATCAGCAAAAAGTGTATTAATTGAATCGTTTTCTGTTACATTTAGCACAAAACCTTTACCTGTATCACCAAGATAGTCACTAATCGCATTAGCACCGTTTTCACTTGTTGCGGTTCCTAAAACCGTCGCCCCTAATGCCGCAAAACTTTCAGCAATTGCGCGGCCAATACCACGGCTGGCACCTGTAATTAATACTACTTTATCTTGCATACTCATAATTATTCTCCTTTAACTGCAGTTAATGCATTTTCTAGGCTCGCGCTATCGTTAATAAATTCAGCAGTAAAGCTTTTATCGATACGGCGAACTAAACCAGTTAACACTTTACCAGGGCCCGCTTCAACTTGTAATGAGATCCCCTGAGCCGCCATTTTTTCAATGATTTCAGTCCAGCGAACCGGGCAGAATAGTTGACGGACAAGCGCATTTTTAATTTTATCGGGATCTGTTTCTGCAATAACATCAACATTATTAATCACGGTAATGACAGGTGTTTTAAATTCAATGTTTTGTAATGCAATCGCTAATTTTTCAGCGGCAGGTTTCATTAAGGCACAATGCGAAGGTACGCTGACAGGTAAAGGTAGTACACGTTTAGCGCCCGCTTCTTTAAGTAAAACACCGGCACGCTCAACTGCCTCTTTATTGCCTGCGATAACAACTTGACCAGGAGAATTAAAGTTAACAGGCGAAACAACCTGCCCCTGCTCCGCTTGTAAACAGCAGTGCGCAATTTTATCGTTATCTAAACCGATAATGGCAGACATGGCGCCGGTTCCCGCAGGAACAGCCTGCTGCATTAGCTGACCACGCAGCTCAACAAGCTTTAGCGCATCTTTAAAGTCAATCACGCCCGCACATACTAATGCTGAGTACTCACCTAAACTGTGGCCCGCGATCACAGCGGGTTTTGCCCCACCCTGTTCGATCCACACGCGCCAAATAGCAACAGATGCGGTTAATAAAGCCGGTTGTGTTTTATCGGTTTGATTTAACGCGTCACTCGGGCCTTGCTGAACAAGTTCCCATAGATCATAACCCAGTGTTTCACTTGCTTCTTTATAAGTGTCTACAACAACGGGAAATACTGCAGCAAGTTCCGCTAACATAGCGACACTTTGCGATCCCTGCCCAGGAAAGGCAAAAGTAAAGTTTGTCATATTTTAAAATTCCTAATATTTATACATCTTTTAATTACTGTAACTCAGGACTCTAATAGTTTTAGCTTTGTTTATAAAACAAGCATTGTAAATGTTTACATACGAATTAGAGCACTGCCCCATGTAAATCCGCCACCAAATGCTTCTAATAAGACCAGTTGTCCCGCTTTAATTTTTCCGCTACGGACGCCTTCATCCAAAGCAAGTGGTACAGACGCGGCTGACGTGTTGCCATGTTTCTCAAGGGTCACAATAACCTGTTCCATTGGCAGTCCAAGTTTTTTGGCGGTCGCGCTAATAATACGCATATTCGCTTGATGAGGAACTAACCAGTCAAGTTGCTCTTTGTCAATATTATTGGCTGCCAGTGTATCAATAACGACTTGGCTTAATTTTTTAACTGCGACTTTAAAAACATCATTACCGGCCATTGTTAAATAGGAGTTATGGATAGCTGATTCACTACCACGCTCAGCGTAAGGCAGTTTAAGTAACTCACCAAATCGGCCATCGGCATTGATATGGGTTGATAAGATCCCTTCATCTTCTGTTGCACTGACAATCGCGGCACCCGCACCATCGCCAAAAATAATAATAGTAGAACGATCCGCTGGATCGCAAGTATTTGCCAGTGCATCGGCACCAATCACCAATATGTTTTTTGCACTGCCGGCCTTGATAAAATTATCGGCAATACTTAATGCATAGGTGAAACCCGCACAAGCTGCCGATACATCAAATGCAGGGATATCATAAATACCCAATAAATGCTGTACTTCACAAGCTGCCGAAGGAAATGCATTGTGGTTACTGGTTGTTCCCACAATAATTAAGTCTAAGTCTTCAGCGGATAAATTAGCTGCTTGTAATGCGTTCAAAGCAGCTTCTTTACCCATAAAGGCAATAGTCTCTTGCTTATTCGCAATGCGGCGCTCTTTAATACCTGTACGTGTCGTGATCCATTGATCGCTGGTATCAACCATTTTCTCTAAATCATCGTTTGTGCGTACTGTCTCTGGTAAATAACTACCCGTACCTGTAATTTTGCTATTCATGTGATAAACAATCTCGCTCTGATAAAACAGCTTCTAACTTTTTTGCTATGCTTGCTGGAATCTGCCACTGAATCTCTTTTATTGCCTGTTCGATGGCATAGGAAAATGCAATTTCATTAGCACTCCCATGACTTTTAACAACAATACCGCGTAACCCAATTAAACTGGCGCCATTATACATATCCGGGTGTAAATGTTTTAGCTGCTTTTTTAAAATAGGCTTTAATAATTTACCAAGCAGTTTGCTATATAGGTTTGTATTAATCGCTTTATCTAATTGTTCTAAGAATACCAGCCCCATACCTTCATAACTTTTGAGCGCGATATTACCACTGAAACCATCAGTCACAATAACATCCGCCTTGCATGAAAAAAGCTCATTCGCTTCTATAAAGCCAATATAGTTGATATGTTTTGTCTGTTTTAACAGATCTGCGCAGCGTTTAATAATATCGCTGCCTTTATTATTTTCTTTACCGACATTAAGTAATGCAACGGTAGGCCATTTTAACTGTTCTACTTTTTCACAAAGTACACTACCCATAATGGCAAAGTTAAACAAAGTATCACTGTCACACTGCAGATTGGCACCTAAATCGAGAAGGTAAGTATGGCCAGCGCAATTATTGGGCAGCCCCGAGACCAGCGCCGGACGGGAAATACCGGGAAGCATTTTAAGCGCCTGTTTTGCCAGCAACATCAAAGCGCCGGTATTACCTGCGCTAACACAAGCATCAGCCTCACCTTGCGCAACGAGATCTAACGCAATATGCATCGATGAACCTGAAACATGACGTAAGGCATGAATGGGATTATCTTCCATAGAGATGAAATTATCAGCATGAATAAAACGCAAACGAGGATGATCAACAAGCTGATGTTTTTTTAATAAAGGGAGCAGTTGAGATTGATTACCGACAATAAGCAGCGATAATTCCGGATATAATTGCAGTGATTTTGCAGCGGCTAAAAGAGAAATATGGGGGCCGAGATCGCCCCCCATGGCATCAAGCGCAATAGTAACGTTACGCAAAGTAATCTTACACTTCGATTACTTTTTTACCTTTGTAGAAACCATCAGCAGTCATGTGATGACGACGGTGAGTTTCACCAGAGGTAGCATCAACTGAAAGTTGTGCTGGAGCACTTAGTGCATCATGTGAACGACGCATGCCACGTTTTGACGGAGTCTTACGACTTTTTTGTACTGCCATTTTAAAATTCCTGCTTGTTATTTGCGCTTTAGCTGAGCTAGAGCATCAAATGGGTTGGGACGCTGTTCTTCTTCATCAATTTCACCAAAGGTAAGTTCAAACTCACTTTGTTGACAATCTGCAATTGCGTGTTTTGCAATTTGCGGAAGTGTCAATATAAGCTCGTCTTCAACAACCTGATGAAGATTCACCTCTCCATTTTCATCGTAATAAATGGATTCATAGGCGCCTGGTAAATTATTTTCCTGTTCCTGGTTATGAACGGGACAATACGTAAATTCAGCTTCACACTGATACAGCATAGGCTCATTGCACCGTTGACAAATTAGCTCTACAACGACACTGGCTTTACCATGAAATATTCTCAGCTTTTGCTTATCAATATCAAATGAGAAAACTGTGTCGATATCAGACTGAACACTGATTGTTGAATCTGCTAATCTGCTCATCAGTTCTTTGGGAATTCGACCTTCGAGTTCCAAACCCTTTTGAGCAGCGCGAACAGGATCAACGCTAACCGGTAGTTTAATCTTTTGCATGGTCGCGAATAATATAGATAGCAGTCAACATAGTCAAAGAAAAAGCGATTTATTTATTAAGTTATCGCTTTATTATTTTTCAGACCCTAAAATAAAGCAATTATTCAATAATCATAGGGCCCATTATGCCACAAAAGCTTGTTTTAGCATCCACTTCCCCGTTTAGAAAAACGCTTCTTGAAAAGATCCATCTACCTTTTTTGACGGCGAAACCAAACGTCGATGAAACACCGCTTAACGGTGAAACGGCAATACAGTTAGTCGAGCGTTTAGCGATAGCAAAAGCACAAGCTATCTGCCCAGCCTACGCAGATGCATTGGTTATTGGCTCCGATCAAGTATGTGTTAATAACGGTGAAATCCTTGGCAAACCGGGGGATTTTGAAAACGGATTTAAACAATTAAAAGCTGCCAGTGGCAAACGCATCACCTTCTATACTGGCCTGGCTTTAATTAACACTAAAACAGGCAATATTCAGTCGCTGGTTGAACCTTATGTGGTGCAGTTTAGAGTGTTGAGCGACACAATGATCAACCATTATCTTGAAAAAGAGCAGCCCTACAATTGTGCAGGCAGCTTTAAAAGTGAAGGTTATGGTATTGCCCTGTTTGAATCTTTTGAAGGCAAAGATCCCAATAGCTTGGTTGGTCTACCATTAATATCTTTGATTACAATGCTAGAGAATGAGGGTGTTGCGGTAATCTAAACACGTTAATAGCACACCATAAAAAGCCTTTTTATCAACTCCAAATTTTAAAAAGGCTTAGCTGACCGAGTTGTTTCCTTTAATCCCCTCAATTATTAGTTTAAAGACAGTTTTTTCTAATAGTCTCGATAAATAGCAGTCGATAACCACTATTAAGTTAAATCTGCCCCACGAATAAATTCGCCTGTTTTTGTTTCATAGTTATTATCTTTCATGCTTATGCACTTAACTCAGGTAAGAATGGGAAAAGATAAAAATACGTCAAAAAATTGCACCACAGAGTAAAATGAGGAAAAACAGAGAAAATAATAATTATCTTATATTTTAGTCTGTTAGTTTTTCCTCTGTGTAGCGTGCAGCGCCTCTGTTAATGAATGCGAACCGAAACGCAGTTTCGCAGTCGCATGAAGTGTGCGTGGTAGTGGTTTTAATCTTTTTAATGGAAAATTGATCTTTTTTAGTTTCCAACACGTAAATATCTGTAGATAACTTTTTGGAGCAACTATGGATACGTTGGCATTAGATTTAGCACGGTTTCAATTTGCATTTACCGTGGCTTTTCATATTATTTTCCCATCCTTTACCATTGGACTGGCATCCTATTTGGCGGTATTAGAAGGCCTCTGGTTGAAAACAAAAAATGAAAAATATATTCAGCTATATAAATATTGGCTGAAAATATTCGCCGTCAGTTTTGGTATGGGGGTTGTCAGTGGGATTGTACTGAGCTATCAATTTGGCACTAACTGGAGTGTATTCTCAGATAAGACGGGTCCTATTCTTGGGCCACTAATGGGATATGAAATTTTAACAGCCTTCTTTTTAGAAGCAGGATTTCTGGGGGTGATGTTATTTGGTATGCAACGAGTGGGTAAAAAACTACACTTTGCATCTACTTGTGTTGTCGCATTTGGTACTTTTCTGTCCGCTTTTTGGATACTTTCAGTCAACAGTTGGATGCAGACCCCAGCCGGCTATGCTATCAATGAAGTCGGGCAATTTATTCCCGATGATTGGTTCGCTATTATTTTTAACCCTTCGTTTCCCTACCGATTAGTACACATGTTATTAGCGTCTTATTTGACCACTGCCTTGGTTGTTTCCGCAGTGGGGGCTTATCATTTAATCAAAGCGCCTCACAATCCTTTAGCAAAAACCATGTTTTCCATGGCGCTGTGGATGATCACCATTGTTACCCCTATTCAAATTATTGCCGGAGACCTGCATGGCTTAAACACCCTACAGCATCAACCCGCAAAAGTTGCAGCAATGGAGGGGCATTACCAATCTCACGATGGTGCCCCACTCATTCTATTTGGTATTCCCGATGACCAAGCAAAGGAAATGAGGTATCAGGTCGCCATCCCGAAGCTTGGCAGCCTTATTTTAACCCATGACCTGAATGGCAGAGTGGAAGGCCTTGATGCATTTCCTGAAAGCGATCATCCACCTGTTTCAATCGTATTTTGGAGCTTTAGGGTGATGGTCGGAATTGGTTTTGCTATGTTAATGATTGGTCTCTTCAGCTTATGGTTGCGTAAAAAAGGCAGGCTTTATGATATGCCACTTTTTCATCGGGTTTGCATTCTATTTGGCCCCGCTGGTTTTGTCGCGGTGCTCTCAGGCTGGATCACCACTGAAGTTGGCAGACAACCGTTCACCGTTTATGGATTATTAAGGACCGTCGATTCTGCATCGCCAATCGATGCGCTAGCGATCAGTTTCTCGCTAGCGGCCTTTGTGGTTGTTTATCTTTGTGTTTTTGGTGCGGGATTCTTTTATCTTATTCGACTAATGCGTAAGTCCCCGACGCGATATGAAAAGTCTTTAGATCCACGACTTGCAGACGGTGCCCAAGTACCACCCGCTTCTCACCCTAATCGATTAACTTAGAGGTAACAACATATGGATTACGCATTAATTTGGTACGGGCTGATTGGTTTAGCGGTGTTAATTTACGTTGTTCTCGATGGATTTGATTTGGGAATAGGCATTCTTTTCCCCAAAGCTACCGAGGAGTCAGAACGTGACTTAATGATGAATAGTATTGCGCCTGTTTGGGATGGTAATGAAACTTGGTTGGTACTCGGTGGAGGGGGATTATTTGCTGTATTTCCACTCGCCTATTCCATTGTTATGCCTGCACTTTATGCGCCATTAATGATTATGTTACTGGGGTTAGTGTTAAGAGGTGTTTCATTTGAATACCGATTCAGAACTAAACGCGGAAAATTTATCTGGGATACTTCTTTTTTTGTTGGTTCTCTTGCTGCCGCTGCAATGCAAGGGATCATGCTCGGGGCTATGTTACAAGGTATCGAAATAGAGGGGCGAAGTTATGCCGGTGGTTGGTTTGATTGGTTAACGCCATTCACCTTGTTCTGTGGATTTGCAACCATTTGTGCATACGCACTACTAGGTGCATGTTGGTTGGTTATCAAGCTACCCAATGAGTTAGCTGAAAGATACTATGGTGTGGCTAAACGTTGGGGCTTGGCATTAGTTTTTTGTATTGTCATTGTCAGTGCTTGGTTGCCACTCAGTCACCAAATAGTTTCTCTGCGATGGTTCAATCTGCCTAATTCAATACTGTATTTTACTGTGCCCGTGATGGCCGTAATTTGTATCTGGCAGTTGTTTAAATCCTTAAATAATCACCGAGCTGTACGAGCTTATTTATTTGCCATTGGGCTGTTCTTAGTATCCGCAATCGGATTTTCTGTGAGTACATTTCCATACATTGTTCCTTTTGCAGTCACTTATTCAGATGCAGCCGCGCCGGACAGTAGTTTGAAATTTTTACTTGCCGGTACCGCCTTTTTATTACCAATGGTGATCGCCTATAGCGCTTATGCCTATTGGGTGTTCAGAGGGAAATTAAAACATGAAGAGGGGTATCACTAATGAAACGATTAATTAAACAGTGGGGTTGGATGATTATACTTTGGGGAGGAAGTGTTCTCGCACTGACTATATTCGCATATTTACTTCGTTTTGTTATTAAATAATGCAGAAGACAGATAATCGCAGATAAATGGAATAATAATCCAGTGAAAGTGTTTACTGGATTACTCTCATTGTTAAATCCCAAGGAAATATTCACCTATTTTTGCAATATGTCTGCTCAATACAATCATAATGTAAATTATCAGCAGATGCTTACCTAAATGAGGTTTCCATTAGCCCGCAAAGAATCTCAGGCTGACATGCATTTTTCGCTAAAAGGTCAGCCCTGCAATATAGAGAGGGCTACCGCAAAATCAATAGTGTCACCCATTAGCTTTGCCCAAAATTATTAATGATACCAAAGGATACCGCCTTAATTGAGTGCCATTCAGACCTGACTTTTGAGAATAAATATCAAACTAGAATGAGAATGGAAACAGATCTCGAAAAACAGGGAAAATTATCTATTAAAATGACTGAAGAGGGTAAAAACTAAGAAACAAACGACTTCGAGTTTCCATCGAGAAAGAACAGTCAAAAATTCTGAATTGAAATTAAGCCTTTTCTTTTTCGAACCGTCAGGGTCCGCATTAATCCGCGCCAGTATGATATCACTGGCGCTTGTCTGAATGTGGTTGCCGATGTACTGTTGAAAAAACTCTATTCAACAGCCCCTCGAAACCGATTAATTATAAAACTTTAACTACTGACAATTTTCAATAAAGTTCCATGATGCATCACTGCCAGGTTTAGATTTGGTATACCAATTAGCACGATACTTCTTACCTGCATCCTGCATCTCATCACCTTTATCTTGATGATTTAGCTCACCAGCGACCCAATCCTTACGCGTCCAATTCGGATATTGACTAACACCCTCACATTTCCCAACTGGCAGCCCATTACCATTATCGCCATTATCGTCAGACCAATTAGCAATAACTTCTTTCACATAACTACCTGATTCGGTATAACTTCCCCAGCTACCACCTGCTGTAAACATTGAGGCACCTTCCGCTTTATTGTTAAGGGCCCAGTTGGCATGGCTAATATTATTGGCTTTCAACAGTGCCATCCATGCGTCAGTTTCAGCTTTATTAACAGCTCCATCACCACTTGCATTCACAGCCCCCCACTCTGTAGCCATTAAGGCAACACCATTATTCAGTGCAATTTGTACTTTATCGCGAAGATACTGCCCATGTGTGCCAGCATAAAAATGGATGGTATAAGCAATATTCGGGCGATTAATCGGATCATAAGAAGCCACATCTACATCCTGTGACCAATTCGGTGTCCCCACCACAATAATTCCCGTCGGATCTATTGCACGGATCTTATCAATAAGATGCTCTGCATAGGGTTTTATCGTATTTGACCAACTGATTTGTAGCGGCTCATTGTATAATTCATAAATGATATTATCGTAATGACCATATTTTGTCGCAACATGAGTGAAGAAGCGTTCAGCCATTTGCATATCTTCATGGGCATGGTGGCTATGAAAGTCAACAATGACATAAAGATCCTCTTCGATAGCAGCTTCGATCACCTTATCAAGACGGGTAATATTACCCTGCCAATCATAATCTAATCCGCCATTGGCACCATGTCCAATCGCGGCACGAATCAACGTTGCACCTAACTCCGTTTTCGCTTTTCGCACATCACTTGCAGTGTAAAAACGCTCTCCACCCCATCCAGTGTTACTCCAAAAAAGACTTGGACCCGCAAAACTTTTCGCTTCTCCTCCAGCGAACACTTGGCCATTAGCCACGGTTAAAGGTTCAACAGCAAGTGCATATTGACATGATGCAGCAACTAAACTTAATGGTAAGAAACAACGTTTGATTAAACTACGATACGACATTTTCATATTCATTATGGATTTCCTTATATGGTATGTAACAAAAATCTGCAACGCCTAGAAGAACCAAAAGGGTCTTTAATCTTGACATCAAAATTAAAGATCTGCCCCTGACAAACTGACAGATCATTAAATTTTTAATTTAACAATTAGTTAAGTTAAAAATGCACAATATCTGGCTTTTGTAACATGTAACAATTAAAAGTCAAATTCCGGCCGTTAAAGATCAACTAAATAAAACAATAAAAACATAAAAATAGAATAAAAAATCAAATTGAGAGGAGTTAATTAGCAATTTATGTAAAATGACAAGTCAAAGAAGAAGAGCAAGGAAGTGATTGATTTAGCAGTTGGAAAACAAGTAAGTGCTCTTCCTATTAGAGAGCTATATGGAGAATTAAAGTCAGTGCTAGGACTGACTTTTCGTGTGCATTTTTACGATAACTTGTTCTTACTTTAAACAAGACGGATCTCGCGCTGCGTTATTCGTCGTTTATATAGAATAACGATGCCTCGCTCCTAACCCCCTGCTTAAAGCATATTTATATCGAACAAAATTCGTATCAGAAAGGTCAGCCCCTAGCCCATGGTCACCAACATTTCATGCAGTTTAGATACTTCATCTCTGAGCTGGGCGGCTTTTTCAAATTCAAGATCTTTAGCAAAGGCAAACATCTCTTTTTCCAGTTTAGCTATCTGTTTAAGGATCTCCTGCTCACTCCTGATTTGGTAATTCGCCTTATACTCGGCGACTTTATCCTGCTTACTATTACCTTTTTTAAGATTGCGCTGTCCAAGCTGCATCACATCACTGACCGGCTTGATTAAACCTTGCGGGATAATGCCATTGGCCTTATTAAATTGATCCTGCAAGA
Organism: Psychromonas sp.; assembly: GCF_047632995.1. GTDB lineage: Bacteria > Pseudomonadota > Gammaproteobacteria > Enterobacterales > Psychromonadaceae > Psychromonas. The sequence goes on along the minus strand of NZ_JBLIEK010000011.1, from coordinate 40,160 downwards.
GACGGCGATCTTCGGTCACTTTAATCGCCTTTTGCATTGAACCTGTGATTCGCGCTGCATATAAAATCGCCTTGCCTTTTAAATTACGTGCCGCACGGCCCATGGTTTGAATTAGCGAGCGCTCTGAACGCAAGAACCCCTCTTTATCGGCATCTAATATCGCCACCAGGGAGACCTCTGGAATATCTAACCCTTCGCGCAGTAAGTTGATGCCAACTAGTACATCAAAGATCCCCAAACGCAGATCGCGTATAATCTCAACACGCTCAACCGTATCCACATCGGAATGTAAATAACGCACCTTAACGCCATGTTCACTCAGATAATCAGTGAGATCTTCCGCCATCCTTTTGGTTAACGTGGTCACTAAAACGCGTTCTTTAAGCGGGATGCGCAAATTAATTTCAGAAAGCAGATCATCCACCTGCGTGTTAACGGGCCGAACCTCGATTTCAGGATCAAGTAATCCGGTCGGGCGGATCACTTGACGGATAATATCGCCTTGCGACTTTTCTATTTCATAATCACTTGGCGTGGCAGAAACATAGATAGTTTGCGGCGCAAGTTTCTCAAACTCCGCAAATTTGAGTGGCCGATTATCCAGAGCAGAGGGCAAACGAAAACCATAATTAACCAGATTTTCTTTACGGGAGCGATCCCCTTTATACATAGCGCCAATTTGCGGCACGGTAACGTGGCTCTCATCAATAATCAGCAAGCCGTTTTTGGGCAGATAATCAAACAGAGTAGGCGGTGCTTCCCCCTGCCCGCGCCCCGACAGATAACGCGAGTAATTTTCAATCCCCGAGCAGTAACCCAGCTCAGTCATCATTTCGATATCGTATAAGGTGCGCTGCGAGATACGTTGCTCTTCAATTAATTTATTTTGCTCAAGAAACTCTTTTTTACGCTCATTAAGCTCGACTTTAATAGCATCAACGGCTTTAAAAATTTGCTCCCGCGGCGTGACATAATGGGTCTTAGGGTAGATGGTGACACGGGTAAGGTTATCGAGCTGCTGGCCCGTTAAGGGATCAAAAACAGAGATCTTTTCCACTTCATCATCAAACAGTTCAATACGTAATGCTTCTTTTTCTGAGTCTGCCGGGAAGATATCTATCACTTCGCCACGCACCCGAAAAGTGCCCCGACTCAATTCGGTGTCATTACGACTATATTGCAGAGCCACTAAACGTTGCAGGATTTCTCGACTGGAAATTATCTCTCCGACCGTTAGGTGCAGCATCATCTTTAAATAGGCATCAGGATCACCCAGACCATAAATAGCAGAAACAGAAGCAACCAACACCACATCTTCACGCTCTAATAACGCTTTGGTAGCGGACAAACGCATCTGCTCAATATGTGCATTAACCGCCGCATCTTTTTCTATAAAGGAATCGGAACTTGGCACATAGGCTTCCGGCTGATAATAATCGTAATAGGAGACAAAATATTCAACTGCATTATTAGGAAAAAATTCTTTCATTTCACCATACAGCTGCGCCGCTAATGTTTTATTGGGTGCAAGAATTAATGTCGGACGGTTTAACTGCGCAATAGCATTGGCCAGGGTGAATGTTTTCCCTGAGCCGGTAACCCCCAGTAACGTCTGAAAAGCCAGCCCAGATTCAATACCATCAACTAATTTTTCGATAGCTTGCGGCTGATCTCCCGCGGGCAAAAATGCCGATGATAATTGAAACTTTTTTTTCATAATAACCTCGCTACCTATACTAAAAGCACTTAAAAACAGATCCCTTAACAGATCAAAAAAGTGACTGGCTTCAGACCCTAAATTGGTAATAGCGTCATTAGCTTCCCTAAAATAAATAACAGCGTAACAAGCTAGCCGATATCCACTATCTTATTCTAAATGGCTACAAACTTAAACATTCTCGGCCCCTAAAAAAGTTTGCTTGAACGGCTTCCCGGCGCGCTTTAGCGTCGCTATGATCTAGATGCTAGTTAGTTGCCAATACAGTAAATCCAAGATCCCTATCGCACTATGGATCTCTCCTCTTTTTTTACTGCCTTTTTCTATCACATGAAACATCTCTAAAAATCGAGTTGGAACAGATATCTCCACCAATGGTGAATTTTAATCACTTACTTAAAGCATTACAGCTCTTTTTGCTACTTTTATTCTCTGCTGCAATAAAATTCGCTAAGGTTAAATTATGATCCTAAGGGGGATTTAGTAGAAATAGCACTCCGCTAACGGTTATAAAAAAAACAATAAAAACTCTCTTTAATTTTTAGTTGTCAATCAATTTGTTAAAATTTAAATTTAAATAACCCACAGAAAATTATTGACTTACAAATAAATTAATTTTTAAGAAAAACAATCAAACAAAAACTAAACAAGCTAACTTGACATTAGTAACTACTTGTTTTTTATGGACTTATTGTTTTGTTTGTTTTTGCTGCAATGACCGGCGAGCTAAGTGATAATCAGGCTTTCAGGCTGTTTTAATAAAAGTCCCCACAGAGTTATCCACAGAAAAAGTGGATAACCACGTTGAAGCTAGAAGCCATAGGCTTCACAGTCTGTTGCAAGAATATTTTATAAGATCCTGACAAATAAATATTTTTGTAAATTGATCGTATTTCATACAAAAACAGAAAAAACATGTAAATAAGAGTAACAATGATCAATAAGCTAATAATGGGGTAAATTAAAAGAAAATTAACCTTTTGTTAGCATCTATTTAACTTTTAATCTTTATCCCGTTCAAAAAACAGCCGTTCCTTTGTGTAAATAAAAATATAAAACAAATTTATTTGCTATGATCTTCACCACCATTTATCTACAGGAAATAATCGTGACTTATTTATTATTAAAAAAAGCTTATAGAGCAATATTAATTACTAGCACCGTTTTATTAATGGCTTGCAGTACCTCTCCCACAAGCGTTCAACTGCAGCCTGAGTTATCATTCAAAAAAACGGAGCCGCTTATGGGCAGCTTAATTTGGGGCGTTCATAGCCAGGATCAACGTATTGCACATTACCTTATTGCCATAGAAAATGGAGATAATGAAAATGCAGCCCGTCTGGTCAATGAGTCACGCAATAGCCGCGTCATTATTGAAAAGGTTTTACAGGAACAATGGATAAAACAGGGGTTAGCAATTCAAGCTGACAGCGCCAATATAATTGATATCCAGCTTATTAAACTGCTGGCAGAAGTTGAGCAAAATAGCCTGACTTACAAAATAGATTCAAACATCATCATTAAAGTAAAATTGCACGCTGATAACAAAATATTCAACAAAACATTTAACTCTCGTTTTGGCGAAGAAGGGGTGTTTACTGCTGATGTGGAAAAAGTAACTAAACAATTAAACGATCAGTTATCACAATTATTAACTGAAATCCTTCACGACTCTGAGCTTAACGCTAAACTGCAAAAAATTTAAATAAGGAATTACTTAATGAAAATAAAACAACTGTTAGCTTTTTTTGTACTTTTGACCAGTACCTCTACTTTTGCGGCGACCAATCCAAGTGTTGTTATTGACACCTCAAAAGGGAATATTATTATCGAACTTTTCCCGGATAAAGCCCCAAAATCTGTCACAAACTTTCTCGCTTATATAGAAAAAGATGGCTTTAAACAGACCATTTTCCACCGTGTTATTAATGGTTTTATGATCCAGGGTGGCGGTGAAAATGAATCCGGCAAGAAATTTGATACCTTTGCGGCAATCGAAAATGAATCACGCAATGGCCTGAGTAATGAGCGCGGCACCATTTCTATGGCAAGAACCTCCGCCCCTCATTCAGCAACCAGACAGTTCTTTATCAACCATAAAGATAATGCTTTTTTAGATGCTGGAAGTAGCAACTGGGGATATGCCGTATTTGGTAAAGTAACAGCAGGAATGGATGTTGTTGATACCATTGCCACGGTTCAAACCAGAGGCGCAGATAAACCGGTGCAAACGGTTATTATCAACAGTATTAGCTTAAATCCCGGCGAGCAAAAATAAAAAGGAAATACGCCAATGGTCAAACATTGGCGTTACCCAGATGAACTACAAGCCTCTTCCTTACCCATCACCCATCACTCCTTACCCCCTCACTATTTACTCTTCACCCATCACTCCTTACCCATCACCCATCACTCCTTACTCTTCACCCATCACTCCTTACCCATCACCCATCACTCCTTACTCATCACTCATCACCCATCACCCATCACTCATCACCCATCACCCATCACTCTTCACTGTTTAGTGGGCTCGTGCTTTCTTTAACAAATCTTGAGCTTGCTGGCGCAATATTCCCTCTGCGCCAAGGCTAAGTGTTTTTTGGGCAAGCGATACAGCTTGACGGTAAGCACCTTCACGATAACGCAGTTCCCCTAAACGGTAATAACTACCAGGGTAACGAGGTGCCATTCTAATCGCCCGTTCAAGCGAAGATGCTGCAGATCTATTATCGCCATTTTGCTCCTGCAGCTCAGCGCGCCGCAGTAAAGAAAACACGGCAGGCGGTGCTATTGCTGCGCTATCAACAGAGGGTTCCTGAGGTTTAACAACAGGCGCTTCGGGAACCTCTTCTTTCGGTTGAGTTCCCTGTGTCGGCGGGCTTATAACCTCTTCCACAGGCGATCTTGTGGGCAGTGTGCTACAGGCAACTAAAACCCATGGCATGCAAAGTAGTGAAATTTTTCTAACAATATTCATAATTTTCTCACATTTTATCGACTAAACGTTTAAACCAATCAATGACCTCGGCGGCTCCTCGCCGGCAACGAATCTCTTCCTCGGGCTCTGAGCCGACAATAAAGGGTAATGGAATCGCATTTGTACAAGACTCTTGGCTACCTTGCCCTGTATCTTTGTCAACCCATACTATATTGATCTCCTGCGGTGGTAAATTTTGAATAGGCAGGCGCGAGCGCTGCTTGAAAATATCCGCCCATACGCGCAGGGCACCACTTGAACCAGTTAAACCAGTATTGCCATTATCATCTCTTCCTAACCAAACAACAGCCATCATATCCCCGGAAAAACCTGCGAACCAGCTATCACGAAGATCATTGGTTGTGCCCGTTTTACCGGCAACAGAAAACTCAGGTAGCAGCCATTCCAGAGATTTAGCTGTCCCTTCATGAGTGACAGCCTGCATGGCATGACTCAAGAGATAAATAGATGCTCTATCAAAACGTTGTTCAACTTCCAAAGAGTAGCTGGTTAATACTGCACCTCCTGGTGCCACAACTGCATTGATAGACATTAAAGGGGTGTAAAAACCGTCGGCGGAGATGGTTTGATAGATCTGAGCAACCTCAATGGGCAGCATACCCACAGCGCCTAACGTCAACGAAGGTAAGGCAGGAACGTCCTGTTCCACCCCTAAACGATGTACTGTATCCACCACTTTATCCAGCCCGATGGTGTTACCTAAGCGCGCAGTAGCTTGATTATAAGAGCTGGCCAATGCTTTATATAACAACACCTCACCATGATCCTTGCGATCAAAATTTTGTGGAACCCACGGATCACCATTAGGCATCAATAATGTATATTCGTCATCGTTGATCAAAGTAGCAAGGGTATAAGCTTCAGGCTGCTCAAGCGCGCTCAAATAGACAGCAGGTTTAAGCAATGAACCCACTTGGCGGCGGGCATCTAAGGCACGATTAAACCCGGCATAGCGTCCATCTTTACCACCAAGGATGGCGATCACGGCACCTGTGTTTGGTCTCGTAATAACTACTGCTCCCTGAAGTTCAGCGCTGTCGCCATTGGACTCATGTTTGGCAATAGCGGTGCTCAGACTTGATTCTGCACTGTTTTGTACCAGTGGGTCAAAGTAGGTGAAAATGGCGAGGCCATTAGAGCTTAGATCCTCTTCTTTATAGTCTCGCTGCAACTGCCTGCGCACCAGATCAAGATAAGCTGGATAACGTCGTTTATGTGTAACGCTAGTGGAGCCAACACCCAGTGGACGTTGTTTGGCCTTTTCTGCTACATCGCTATCGATACGCGCTTCGCGAACGGCAATATCTAACACCAGATTTCGACGTTGCAAGGCCCGGGCAGGATTACGCCAAGGGTTGTAAAAACTCGCCCCTCTCACTAAAGCAACCAATAACGCCTGCTGGTCTAAAGACAGATCAGAGAGCGGACGGTTAAAATAATACTGACTTGCAAGGCCAAAGCCATGGATAGCTCTTGGACCATCTTGACCAAGATAAATCTCATTAATATAGCCTTCTAAAATTTCAGACTTACTGAAATGCAGCTCGATAAGTAAAGCCATTAGCGCTTCTTTCGCTTTGCGCGTTAGCGTTTGTTCGGAGCTCAGGTAATAATTCTTAACCAGTTGCTGGGTCAGCGTTGAAGCGCCTTGAGAAATTCCCCCTTCCTTAATATTGGCCATTAATGCACGGGCAATGCCGCGAAAAGAGATGCCAAAGTGACTATAAAAGCGGTCATCCTCCACGGCAACTAACATCTCCTGCAGCGGCAAGGGGACGTCAGATAGCTGCACTAATAATCTGTCTTCATGGTGAGAAGGATAAATACCGCCGATTGCAAGCGGCTCCAGACGCACCAGTTCCGCACCATCATCACTGACAAGTTTGGAGACCCTGTCATCTTGTAGATGCAGCGATATTTTACGGGCAGGTTCAAGCTCATCGCTAAATTGAAAACCTGGGGTATAAATTGTAACTTTATTGCCATTGACTATTGCCTGTCCCGGATTTTCAAGACGAGATACAAAACGGTAGCCCAGCATGCCTAACTCTATTTTGAGATCGCTCACCGTTAACTGTGCACCTTGGTATAATTCTAAGGGGCGCGCATAAACGGTTGATGGTACAGACCACTTCTTACCAGTGAAGGTGGAACGGATAGTGAAATCTAGATAAATGATCGCCACCAGTGCAATCACCGCCGATAGCAGAATAACTTTCCACCATAATGTAAATCTGAATTTTTTATTTTTAATAGCCACTTAGACCTCTGGGTTACGGGTTACGTCGCTGCAGTCTCGTGTATAAGCTGCATCGGACTCTTATTTATAACAGGAAAGGCTCAGGCTTCAAACCGCTCGCCACTCTTGTCACCTGCAAATGATCAACAATGCTAATAAGTAAATAACGGTGTTGTTAAGAAAAGATAGAATTGGCTAAAAATAGCAGTAATAGTATTACCATAAACTGTATTATTTTATTAATAACAGTTCGCTAATCTCAACTGGAGAACTTAATATATGATCTTGATGGGGTAATGCAACTATCTTCAGCGAAAACGTTTTCAATTATTTCGCAAAACAAAAAAGCCGAACAGCGAGTATACAACAAACAAAACGCCTTCGACACCCGAATCAACGCAGTAGAAATTGTCCCCGATCGCATACCACTCACGCATAAAAAATATAACAGCGGGGACGAGTTACAGTGCAACGTGCAGCTGCTAGACTGACTAACAATCATTTTACTTATGAGGTTACTATGGAATTTTCAACATTAGGAAGCAGTGGTGTTTCTGTCTCGCGTATCTGTTTAGGCAGCATGACCTGGGGATTGCAAAATAACCAACAAGATGCCAATCAACAGATTGAACATGCACTGCAGCAAGGCATTAATTTCATTGATACAGCAGAGATGTATGCGGTTCCCCCCTCCCCTGATACCTATGGTAAAACTGAAACTATTATTGGTAACTGGCTAGGTAAAAATCCGAATCGCCGCAAGGAGATTATTTTAGCCAGCAAAATAGCCGGACCGGGACTAGATTGGGTACGTAATGGCGGGCCGATTACCGGCCAAGCGGTCGTACAAGCTGTCGATGCATCATTAAAACGGTTACAAACTGATTATATCGATCTCTTTCAATTACATTGGCCTAACCGTACTTCGCCGCACTTTGGCAAACAGTGGCCTAATCAGTTTAAATTCAGTGATGTAGATGCGACCGATCAGAGTGCGCAAATGTTAGATATTTTACGCGGATTGCAGCACTGTATAGATGCGGGAAAAATCCGTTTCTGTGGTTTATCAGATGATACGACGTGGGGCATCAATACTTACCTGAAATTAAGCAAGCAGTATGATTTGCCGCGTATGGTCTCCATTCAAAATGAATTTAATTTATTACATACTAAAGACTGGCCCTATTTAATTGAGAACTGCGTTCATGAAGAGATTGCTTATTTACCTTGGTCACCGCTCGCAGGCGGTATGTTAAGCGGAAAATATCTTAATGGCGCCCGCCCACAAGGGAGTCGCTGGACCTTAACGCAACGTAATGGTTTATTGAGAGATACGAAAACGGCGGAGCAAGCAATTGCAGCCTGCGCAGAGCTTGCTAAGCAATATAGCTTAACTCCGGCACAATTGGCGCTGGCCTGGTGCAATCAAGTTGACGGGGTAACTTCGACTATTATTGGCGCGACCAATATGGAACAATTAAAAGAAAATATCCAGGCGTTTTCCAACCCGCTCAGCGTACAAGCATTAAGTGATATAGACTCTCTACTTAAACGTTATCCGGCCCCGTTTTAAAATTTAACTAAGTTTATAATATTGAACTAGGCTTAACTGAGCACAAAAAAAGGCGGAGTATTAAATACACCGCCTTTTTTATATTAGCTATTTATGTTTTGGTAAAGCAACATTCACTTCTAACACAGACATATCATCATCCGCTTTATCGCTAAATTCACATTTAACGTCATCGCTTGAAATATCCATATATTTGCGAATAACAGCAACAATCTCCTGCTGCATTTCAATTAAGTAGGAAGGTCTTGCTGCACATGAATGTTCATGTGCGACAATAATTTGCAACCGATCTTTGGCTAGCCTTGCGCTACCTTTTTTGGGTTTTTCCTGTCTAAAATATTGTAATAATCCCATCTTAACCTCTAAATATCCGGCTTAAAAAACCTTTCTTTTGATAGGTAACAAAACGAAACTCTCGATTAATACCCAACAAACGATCCACTGCATCCTGATATGCTTTTCCCGCATCACAATCTTGATTCAAAATCACGGGTTCACCTAAGTTAGATGCATTCAATACATCCTGTGACTCAGGGATCACGCCTAACAATTCAATACCTAACAGATCATTGATATCGTCAATACTTAACATCTCCTCTTTTTCAACACGCTCAGGACTATAACGGGTGATCAAAAGATGTACTCGAATAGGGCTTAGCTGCAACTCAGCGCGGTGAGATTTACTGGATAACATACCCGTAATTCTATCTGAATCACGTACCGAAGATACTTCAGGATTGGTTGTTACAATCGCCTCATCTGCAAAATACAACGCCATCATAGCACCTTGTTCGATACCTGCGGGTGAATCACAAATAATGTATTCAAAACCGTCCGCTTTTAAATCAGCAATGACTTTCTCAACACCCGCTTTAGATAATGCATCTTTATCTCGTGTCTGCGACGCGGGTAAAATAAACAGATCATTAACCCGTTTATCTTTCACTAAGGCTTGCTGTAAATTTGCTTCTCCGTTAATCACATTAATAAGATCATAAACAACACGCCGTTCACAACCCATAATCAGATCTAGATTACGTAAACCGATATCAAAATCGATAATCACAGTTTTTGCGCCACTCATTGCAAGACCACAACCAATTGCAGCACTGCTAGTTGTTTTACCAACACCACCTTTACCTGATGTTACGACAATTACTTTTGCCATCATTATTCCTTAGCTAAATTAAATCCGACTTAAATTGGATAATACAATCTGTTCGTCTTGTAGTGAAACAATGCACGATTTACCCACAAAATCAGCGGCTAAATCATCACTTAGTTGATAAACACCTGCGATCGACACAAGTTCAGAACTAAGCGATTGGCAGAAGATACAGGCACTTTTCTCTCCCATCGCTCCTGCTAATGCTTTACCACGTAACGCCCCATAAATATGGATATTGCCGTCAGCAATCACTTCGGCCCCCGCACCCACATCACCATTTATAACAAGATCACACTCTTTGGCATAAATTTGTTGCCCGGAACGAACCCGACCAGTATGAATTTTAGTTTTCACCTCAGCAGGAACAAACTCGCGCCGTTCTACTTGAACTGCCGTTTTATTTACTGGATCTATTTCAACTTTTTCACGATGTTGTGAATGTTTTGAGCTACTTAATATAGCGATTTTTTGAGCTTTAATTTGCCCTTTCTGCGATTCAGATAAATCTCCCGTGATCCCGGCTAAGATAAATCCTTGTTCACTCACTATATTCTTTAATTGAGAAAAATCTAAATTCAGAGTATCGTTTTCTACCTTAACAACAATCGGCGCATCACAGAAAAAGTCGGGGGCCATCAACCGTTTTTTATTGAGCTCATCAGAAAGTTCTGTAAGCTCCTCACTATCAATATTCACCACCAGCAAGGTGAAATTCAACGATTTCAATGTCATAATCATCCTATCTTTTTAAATTTTAATTAATTGATTTAAAAATCAGTGATTTTCTATCAAAATTAAACCTATATGCATGTTATAGTTTGCTACCGAAATAGGCAAGCAAAGGGCTACATTAGTATTATGTTATGTGCTGTATATAAAAGTATTCGCAAATCACAGACCTATCTTTTTATCGCAAAAAGAGATGATTTTTCACCCGTACCGGATGCGCTTTTAACCCAATTTGGTCCGCCACAGTTGGTCTCTTTATTAAATATTAAAGAGGAGACAAAGCTTGCCCTTGCTGATCCTAAAAAAGTTCTCTCATCAATAACAGATGAGGGCTATTATTTACAACTCCCCCCCCCTCCTGTTGACTACTTAAAAGAACATAAAAAATGGCAACAAAGGCAAAAAGGAAACAGTTATGAAATTGATTAAATCAGTGATTCTCCCTTGTGTATTTAAAAAACAGTGTGTGGCGCTTCTGGCAGGCTTGATATTAACGCAAACAGCAGTGGCTGATGAGGCTCAAAAAATACCTTTTAACGATTATGTTGAGCAGATGAAAACTGAAGCAAAAGCGAACGGTATTGATACAACTATTGTTGATAATGCGTTTGCTAACGTTGAATTTTTACAGCGCAGTGTCAAATCAGATAAGGCGCAACCTGAGTTTAAATTAACCTTGGATACCTATCTTCCACGCGCAGTACCTGACTGGAAAATTGAGCAAGCGCGCGCTGCATATAAAAAACATTACCCTCTATTACAGAAAATTGGCAAAGAATATGGCGTACAACCCCGCTTTATTGTGGCGCTTTGGGGAATTGAAACTAATTTCGGTAATTTAACAGGCCGTCATTATGTTATCTCTTCTTTAACAACGATGGCTTATGAAGGTCGTCGCGAAGCGTTATTTAAGAAACAGTTATTTGCGGCACTCACCATTTTAGAAGAGGGACATATTAAACAAGAAGAGTTTATCGGCTCTTGGGCCGGTGCAATGGGGCAAGTGCAATTTATGCCCACCTCTTATTTGAACTATGCGGTCGATTATGATGGTGATGGCAAAAAAGATATATGGAATAGCTACGCGGATGTGTTTGCTTCTGCCGCTAACTATTTAAAAACCGAAGGTTGGAACTATGATGAGACATGGGGCCGACAAGTTTTATTGCCTGATAATTTTGATAATCAGCTAGCCGGTATTCAACAACAAAAAACACTGCAGCAGTGGCAAGAACTAGGCGTTCGCCGCTTTGATGGCAGCGCCCTACCCAAGGTTGAGATCAAGGCTTCAATTGTTATTCCTGATGATGCCAGTGGACGAGTTTACCTTGCTTATAACAACTACAAGGTGTTAATGCACTGGAACCGCTCATACTATTTTGCAACGGCAGTAAGCTACCTGTCCGAGCGCATTAATCACCCGCGCATCAACGCAGCAACTAAATAGGGTCGATATGACTAATTTTTGGGAAAAGAAAACACTGTCGCAAATGGATCAAAAAGAGTGGGAATCACTCTGTGATGGCTGCGGTAAATGCTGTTTAAACAAAATAATTGATGATGATACAGAAGAGCTGCATTTCACCAATGTTGCCTGTCATCTGCTGCATACGAAATCATGCCAGTGCAAAAAATATGAACAGCGTTTTGAATTGGTCAGCGATTGTGTCAAAGTCTCTTTAGACGATATTGACCAGTTCCATTGGTTGCCGGCAAGTTGCGCATACCGTTTATTAGTTGAAGAAAAACCGTTGCCCGAATGGCACCCCTTAATTACAGGTAGCCAATCAGCGATGCATAAAGCCGGTTGCTCAATTCGCGGCAAAACAGTTTCAGAAACGGCGATTAATATTGTTAATTTAGAAGATTACATTGTCACTTGGCCTGCTGAATAAAAAAAACAACCTAACGACTCGGCTTGCGTTGTTTTATTCGAAAATAAGATCGGATCAAATAGCAGCAAGCGGCCTAGTTAGCAAAAAAGGAATAAAAATGACTGCTATTACTATCTATCATAACCCGCGCTGTTCAAAAAGCCGTGAGACCTTGGCGCTGCTTGAAAATAAAAGCGCGAATGTCGTCGTCATTAACTACTTAGAAACCCCACCCACTATCGAAAAATTACAGCAGATTATTGCCTTATTAGGTTTCACCTCTGCACGTCAATTGATGCGCACCAAAGAAGAGTGCTATAAAACATTGGCGTTAACCGATGAAAACAATGAATTAGTACTGCTACAAAATATGGTTGACCATCCCAAACTGATTGAACGGCCAATTGTTATGGCAAACGGCAAAGCAGCGATTGGGCGACCACCTGAATCTGTCCTTGATATCATCTAATACAGAGGAGTCCTAATTGGGCTCTTTTTCTAAGTTGAGTTATATGAAAACCGAACATTATCAGTTACTGGCCAAAATAGGCTATTTTGGCTTGTTAGTTTTAATACCCGTCTGGCATCTCTGGTTATCCCCCTCCCCATTAGGTCTAAACCCATGGTTGGTAACGGGCATCTGGTTTATCCCTTTACTCTTTCCTTTAAAAGGTATTTTGCGCAGCGATCCCTACACCTATGCATGGAGTGGTTTTTTAGCCCTGTTTTATTTGATGCACAGCATTGTGACGTTATTCAGTTCTGAAACTGAAACTATTCTGGCCGTTATTGAATTAACATTAACGCTTTTATTTTTGACCGGGAATATCTACTTTGCCAAGTATCGAGGACGAGAATTAGGCTTGAGTATTCGTAAAAAAAAGTAAAGAAATAAAACCTGTTTAAAGATCTAACACCTCTTTAACAAACGGGATAGTTAGTTTTCGTTTGGCGACCAGAGAGGCATTATCTAACCTGTCCAGTGTTTTTAATAAGGTATTCATCTCCCGTGACAAGCGGTTTAATAAAAAACGCCCAACATCCACAGGCAACCTCATACCTTTAAGTTGCGCCCGTAATTGCAGCGCGCCGAGTTTTTCTTCATCATTAAGTGGGGATAAGTGATAACATGCCCCCCACTCAAATCGGGACACAAGATCGTCAAGTTTGATGCCTAACTGCTTGGGAAGCTCACTGGCACAAAGCACCAAACTAGCACCTGGAGGACGATTACTTTTGTTATCCAACCAGCTATTATAAAAGTCAAAAAGCGCCTTTTCCCACTTTTTATCCCCGGCAATGGCGTCTACATTATCGATACAAACGAGCGTTACCTCTTCCATGTTTTCAAAAATATCCAAGCTCATACCCTGGTAATGATCAAGCGGAATATAAGCGACGCTTTCCCCCCGTTCATCGACTTCCGAACACAATGCATGCAATAGATGTGAACGGCCGCTACCCGACTCTCCCCACATATATAAAACAGGCTCTCCCAGTCCCACCACGCTATTTTTTAGTTGTGTTAATAAGCTTGCATTTTTACCCGGATAAAAACTGGCAAAGGTCTCATCATCTGGGAATTTAAGTGCTAATAATGGATATTGAAAGCGTAATTCATCCTGTGGCATAGGGCTCCTTACTTAACGCCAGTTAAAGTGAAATTGATCATTTTGAGAGGGATCCGGTTGTAAATTTTGTTGTGCAAAAATTCCATTTTTAAAACTAGTCATACCGCCGTTTATTTTAATATTAAGCGTTACTTGTGACCCCTCTACCGACGTCACTGCAAATGAGTTGATCGCTAAAAGGTTTGACAGTGTCTTATTTAATTGGGTGAGTTGTGCCAATGAGTTAATGCCATTCACATAGATAGTTTGCGAAAATTTTTCACCCTGATTATCGATAACGGCATACTGGCTTGCATAATAATCAGCAACATTACTGACCATCGCTGACACAATTGACGTTTTTTTACCGTAACCTTTCTCTGAAAGCAACACTTCATTCTGCTTGGTAATCGGATTAAACCTTGCTAATTCCCATACTAAAGACCAGTTTTCCCCGCTGCTATGTTTCAAGTTGGCAACAATAAAATGATTAGCACTGTAACGCTGGGAAGCTGTTGATATTGGATCATAAAAACGCCCTGACACATCTGAGATAGATAAAGCTAAACTATCTTCAAGATCCATGAGTGGAAACTGTAGCGCGACACCACGGTTACGTTGTTCGTTTTGCAGTGCCCATGAGAATGCTGAATCCGCACTCAGGTTGACCATATTATCGGAAACAAGTTGGCGTTCGCTCCCGCTATCTTTAACCAACCAAACCAGAGTAGTGGGTCTCGTGTCTCCCCAAATCGGTTGCTGCATCGCTTGTAATGCTTGATTAATTTTATGTTTATCAAATACCGCCATAAAGTAGCGCGTATTTTGGTAACTCTTATAACCATACTGGGACAATAAACTCTGCGTGTTTTCCAGCAACAGCTTACTTTCAGCAATCTCTGCAATTTGCACATTGCCTGATACCTTTACCAAAACCTGTTTTAATGCCAGCTCTTTTAATTCATCTTCACTTTGCTGTACTACGACAACAGAACCTTGATAGGGGTTATCAAACGGACTGGCAAAAAGCAGCGAACTGAATGAAAGAAGTAATATAAATAAACTACGCACAGAGAAAATGAAAGTCATTATTTAGCTACCCATTACAATAATAAAAGTTAGATCATAAGCAGATCTAATCCTATTGCAAGATGATAATCATAATTAAGTTGTAAAACTCATCACTTTAAACAATCAACGCTGCATTTAATTTCCATATAAAGTCGCTAATGGCGATTAATTTATAAAAGATTCACCATAAAGTTTCAATTCAACAGATAAATAATTAGATCCTACTCGTATAGATGCTAAAATGCGCGCAGTTATAAATTTAATAAAAGCGACAACCGCTTTTACATTTTGCGAGGAATGCAAGTGAGCAACGAAAAAACCTCTTTAAGCTATAAAGACGCTGGCGTTGATATTGACGCGGGTACAGCATTAGTTGAACGTATAAAAAGTGTAGCAAAACGTACTAAACGTCCAGAAGTAATGGGTGGTTTAGGTGGTTTTGGCGCATTGTGTCAACTACCAACAGGATATAAAGAGCCTTTATTAGTTGCAGGTACGGACGGTGTCGGTACAAAACTGCGTTTGGCGATAGACCTTAAAAAACACGATACCGTTGGTATCGATTTAGTGGCAATGTGCGTAAACGATCTTATCGTTCAAGGTGCAGAGCCACTGTTTTTCCTAGACTATTACGCCACAGGCAAACTAGATGTGGACGTAGCAGTTGATGTCGTAACAGGTATCGGTGCAGGCTGTGAGCTTGCTAACTGTTCATTGATTGGTGGTGAGACAGCTGAAATGCCAGGCATGTATGAAGGTGACGATTACGATATCGCTGGTTTCTGTGTCGGTGTTGTTGAAAAAGCGGATGTTATTGATGGCACTAAAGTCGCTGCTGGAGATGCACTAATCGCAGTGGGCTCAAGTGGTCCCCACTCAAATGGTTACTCCTTAGTACGTAAAATTTTAGAAGTATCAAAAGCGGATACAAGCGCACCATTTGGTGATTCAACACTAGGCGATACGCTATTAACCCCCACTAAAATTTACGTTAAATCTGCATTAGCATTAATTAAAAACTGCCCTGTCCATGCTATTTCACATATTACCGGTGGTGGTTTCTGGGAGAATATCCCACGCGTACTGCCAAAAGGTAGTAAAGCGGTTGTTGATGGTAAAAGCTGGGAATGGCCTGCTATTTTCAACTGGCTACAAGAAAATGGTAATGTAAAAACCGAAGAAATGTACCGCACCTTTAACTGTGGTGTAGGTCTGGCAATTGTTGTACCTGATTCTGAAAAAGAAAAAGCAGTTGAAATTTTAACTGCGCAGGGTGAAAACGCTTGGGTACTAGGCCACATCGAAAATGCAGCAGATGGTGAATCTCAAGTAGAGATTAACTAAAAAAATGGTTACTAAAAAAATTGTTGTACTTATCTCTGGTGGCGGTACTAACCTGCAAGCGATCATTGATAAGTTGCATAATAGCCAACTGGCAGGTAAAAAGATTGAAATTGCAGCGGTGATTAGTAATAAAGCGGATGTTTATGGGTTAGAACGAGCTAACAATACGGGGATTAAATCGGTTGTAGTTGCCAGCAAAGGTATCAGCGAACGTGAAACATACGATGCCTTATTAGCCGCGGAAATTGATCAATACCAGCCTGATTTAATTGTTCTAGCTGGTTTTATGCGCATTTTAACGGCAGACTTTGTTAATCGTTATTTGGGTAAGATGATCAATATTCATCCCTCATTATTGCCCAAATATCAGGGTCTTAATACCCACCAAAGTGCGATTGATGCCGGTGATCATGATCATGGTGCGAGTGTTCATTTTGTAACAGAAAAACTCGACAGCGGCGCTACAGTCTTGCAGGCTAGAGTGCCTGTTTTTGCTGAAGATACGGCTGAAGAGTTAGCTGAGCGAGTACTCACACAAGAGCATTTGATCTACCCGTTAGTGGCGCAATGGTTCTTATCCGGACGTCTATTGATGAACGATAATGGCCAAGCGGTACTCGATGGTGAAATACTGCCTGAAAATGGTTATGCCGCTGATTAGTTATCAATGCCATAAACATAAAAAAGCCGAAGTTCTACTTCGGCTTTTTTATGTCCATTACATTCATTAAAAAAGCAAAGCATATAGCAGCGGCATTAATAGTGCGGATAAAATAGCACAGATTATTAATGCCACAGAAGAAAATGCGCCAGCCACCTTATCGGTCTCTAATACTTTAGCGGTACCCAGAGCATGAGAAGCACACCCCATTGCGACACCTTGAGCTTGACTATTTTTCACCCCCACCAGCGTTAAAAATCCCAAACCAACACTTGAGCCAATAATACCTGCAAAAATAACCATAGCAGCAGTTAATGAAACAATCCCGTGCAAACTTTTGCTTATCTCCATGGCAATCGGCGTGGTCACTGACTGCGGAGCAAACGATGCGGATGTGATTAAATCGGCACCCAGCAAAGGCATCAGATAAAAAGCGCAGCCAAATGCGACAAATACTGACAACAAACAGGCGAATAAAATACTGTTTAATTTTTCTTTGAGAAGGTGAAGCTGCAGATACAGAGGCAGTGCCAATGCAACAACCGCTGGCTCTAATAAGGCAGTTAATGGATAAGCGCCACTTTTATACTCGCTATAATCCAGGTTCAATAAACAGATAATCAAAATCAAAAGTAAAATGGATAATAATACGGGATTTAAAATTGCCCATGGTTTTACTGAATAAAGGTATTTACAACCGAAAAAAACTACAAGGGTTAATGGTAAAGCAAAATAGAGAAACAAATCAGAGCTCCTTATTTTTATTAATATATTGATAGAAGTGTCCCACTACCAACATAATAAATAATGTCGTAAATAATAGAGAGCATACAATAACGAGCCAATGGCTGATAATCAGATCAAAATAATTGAGCAATCCCACCCCGATTGGAATAAATAGCAGTGCCATATATTTTAAAATAAAATGTCCTGACATCATTATCCACTCCACCTTTACTAGCGAAGTTGATAAAGCAATAAACAGTAAAACCAAACCGATAATGCTGGCAGGAAAGGGAATGGGTAAATAAGCGCTGATAAACCTACCAAAACTTAAAAAAAGCAGGATAAGTAAAAAACCACGTAAAAAATCAAACGCTTGTCTCAATGCATTAAGCGTCAGCAGTTGTTGAAAAATATTTTTTAAATTTATCATTATAATTTGAAGTGGTTGAATATATGAGGTGGTAATAATAGCAATACTTTCTCGTGATCACATTAACTAATCGAAAATTGCTTATTGATTGATATATACAGAAGCGACTTAACGCTACAGCAATAGACAGTTTTAACCGCCTATTTAAAATCAAAAAAAAACCCCAGGTTGATTCAACCTGGGGTTTTTAATATGGCTCCTCTTGTTGGATTTGAACCAACGACACACGGATTAACAGTCCGTTGCTCTACCAACTGAGCTAAAGAGGAATTGCTCTTTTAACCATTAACTCTTACATAAGGTTAACAGTGTTTCTACTGCTCTACTAACTAAGCTAAGTAAAATTGTTTTTTAACCATTAACCCTTACATAAGGTTAACAGTGTTTCTACTGATCTACTAACTAAGCTAAGTAAAATTGTTTTTTAACCATTAACCCTTACATAAGGTTAACAGTGCTTCTACTGCTCTACTAACTGAGCTAAGTAAAATTTTTTTTTAACCATTAACCCTTACATAAGGTTAACAGTGCTTCTACTGCTCTACTAACTAAGCTAAGTAAAATTGTTTTTTAACCATTAACCCTTACATAAGGTTAACAGTGCTTCTACTGCTCTACTAACTGAGCTAAGTAAAAGTGTTCTTTTCACCACCAACCTAAACATCAGATTAACAGTCTTAAACTTTATAGTGTTTTCACACTTTTTCAGTTTCGAAAATCCAATGCGAAATATCAAAACTGAAATAATATGGCTCCTCTTGTTGGATTTGAACCAACGACACACGGATTAACAGTCCGTTGCTCTACCAACTGAGCTAAAGAGGAATTGTTCGGTTTCCCACTAATCCGTATGTCGGATTAACAGAGCTTCTACTGCTCGACTATCTGAGCTAAGAAGAAGTTTTCTTTTCACCACCAACCTAAACATCAGATTAACAGTCTTAAAATTTATAGTGTTTTAACACTTTTTCAGTTTCGAAAATTCAATGCGAAATATCAAAACTGAAACAAAATGGCTCCTCTTGTTGGATTTGAACCAACGACACACGGATTAACAGTCCGTTGCTCTACCAACTGAGCTAAAGAGGAATTGTTTTTTGCTTCTACTGCTCTACTATCTGAGCTAAGAAGAAGTTTTGCTTTACTGCTAATCCATCTAATAGATTAACAGAGCCTCAACTGCTCTACCAACTGAGCTAAAGAGGAATTGTTCTTTTAGTAAAAACTTTTATAGTGTTTTCACACTTTCAGTGTCGATAATTTAATGCGGATAATATCAACACCGAAATAATATGGCTCCTCTTGTTGGATTTGAACCAACGACACACGGATTAACAGTCCGTTGCTCTACCAACTGAGCTAAAGAGGAATTGTTTTTTGCTTCTACTGCTCTACTATCTGAGCTAAGAAGAAGTTTTGTTTTACTGTCAATCTATCTAAACGATTAACAGAGCCTCAACTGCTCTACCAACTGAGCTAAAGAGGAATTGTTCTTTTCACCACCGACCTGAATATCAGATTAACAGTGTTTCTACTGCTCGACTAACTGAGCTAAGTAAAATCATTCTTTTACTACTCTATTACATGTAGTGTAATGAAGAAGTATTGAAGACGGGCGCAGTATATTTTTTGCGTATCTTTCTGTCAACCAAAATGGCGCATAAAAAAACTGGTTGACGATAATTCAAGCAACCAATCACAAAAGAGGGCCTTTTATTTGTTTAATAAGTAAATTAGAGGTTTTCTAAATATTCCACTGAATATTTTTTTGTAGTTTCAAATTCATTTTTTCAAGTGGCTCATCTCGTTCTCCAACAATAACTACATTGGTTTTACCCATTTTTTCTGTTATTCCTTTTAAATGTTGGTTATTAAAAGCAGCCGTTTCAATAAATTCCGCATCATCAGGCACAACAAATACCGTCACTCTTCCCTTTTCACCCTGTATTATCATATGCAAAGCAGAGGTACCGGCAAAACTGCAGTAATTTGCAAAAAACACATCACCCAACTCCCCTTTCACGCTCCCGCCGTAATTGGCAAGTTTAGCGTTCACTGAAGCGAGGCTAGCCTGTTCGTTTATTTTGGCCGTAAAATAATATTCTTGTTGCACGTGCTGCATGGCAACCGTACCTATATCTAATGGTGAAGAATTAAGGCTAGTTAACAGAGGTAAGCTAATGCCGATAATAAATGCAATTGAAGCCGCAACCGCAATATGCCAACGATTGTTCACTCTGCTTTTATTTTCTGCTGAAAATCGTTGCTCAAACAGTATTTTCTCTGCTAAGTTTTCAGGTACGTCTACTTTTAATAACGACTGAAGATCTAAATCAAACTGCTTAGCCTCATTTACCAGTGCTTTATCTTTTTCAGATTCAACCTGCCTTTGCAAAAAGGCTGCTTCTTTGTCATTAGGTGTCGCAATCGCAGTATGACGAAATAAGATATCATCCATGTGCTTCCCCATTTTTGTCTGTAACGCTTGTCAGTGATGATTTCAATAAGTTTTTTGCTCTAAATAGACGTGTTAATACCGTGTTTTTATTTAAATCTAACTGTATTGCTATCTCCTCTGCAGTAAAACCTGCAATAAGTTGTAGCAATAAAGGCTCTTTATACTCGTTCGCTAGAAGCGCTATTTTTCGCCCTAACAACTCATTTTCCATCTCTTTACTGCAATCATATTGATCAGCAATTTCAAAATCATCGAGATCAACCAGCGGTAATCGTTTGCGTTCAAAGCGGCGTGCATTTTCGCGCCTCAATATGGTAAAGAGCCATCCCTTTACTGAATTGTCATCTAATAAACTGTCCAAGTTTTTCCATGCGCGCAGACACGTTTCTTGTACTAAATCCTTAGCAATATCGGGGTCACGACAAATCCAATACGCATAACGGTAGAGATCGGGGCTATATATATGGACAAGCGCTTCATAACGTTTCTGTTTTCTCTTCATGCTACAAAAGACCTTAGTTTCGTCATTTTTATTTCGTTTACGGGTAAATAAATTCATTTATCTTCTTTCCCTCGAAAATCTCACCTTTAATGATTAAATTATAATAAAGCAATTTAATCAGTAACCAATAAAAAAATGTTTGAATTCATCCCAGGGTCTGTTTATCTTTGCTATTTGTTCCTGCTGGAGGATTTATTTTGATCTAATACTTTGATTGTGGACAGAACCCTTTCGAGGAGAACAGGCAGAATTACCCCTCTCCCTGTTCATCGGTAGTTCTGCTTGAAAGTGTGTTGCGTAGAATAAAAATTAAAAACGCCCTCTTTGCTTACTGAAGCAAAAAACAGCAACAACCTGTCTCTCGATTGCTTGTAACCTAACCGCACAAATTAAAGACACGATTTACACTGGTTAATGATATATCAAGTGATATTCATGATGCCGATCATCAATATAAATATCCACTTTGACTACTTGTTCTTCTTTTTCCCTCTTTCCTGCTATATCTCGCTTTAATCTGTCATATATCGCTTCAAAAAAAAGCTCTTCTGTCGCGAAATCCCTTAACGTTAAGGTTTCAATATAGTCACGCATAATAATCACCTTTTATAGCTTCACACCCTTAACTTTAGCTTATAAAGGCAGATCCAGTCCTATTTTTAATGATCAAAAGCGCTTGCTAAGGCCTTATTCTAAGAATATCTCTACACCTTGCGCACGTAAAAAATCCATATCTTGCTGCGGCGCCTCTTTGTTCGTAATAAGCACTGAAATTTGTTTGCCATCTCCTATGCTAGTTGGGAATATTTGACCGAATTTACTCGCATCAGTCATCACAATATTCTGTTTGTTTTTAGCGAGAATAGCCTTGGCGACATCAGCGCGCATCATGTCTCTACTGGTAAATCCCGTATCTTGATGGTAACCATCGATACCTAAAAACGCACTACTGAAATGCGTATGCTCAATACACAAGGTCGTCAGAGAACCAACCAGACTTTCTCCTTGATGCTGATAAACACCACCCAGTAAAATAACATTAGCTTGAGTGTGACGAATAAGATGCGCAATATAAGCACTTGGTGTGATAATAGTGACATCTCCACGCTCCGCTAATAGCAGTGCTAATAAAGCATTCGCACTACCACCTTCAATCATTACAGTTTCACCCAACTTAACCAGCTTCGCCGCACGCTCAACCAATTTCTGCTTAGCATCAAAACGTATTTCCATCCGTTCACTTAGATCATCACTTTGTAATGAGATAGCCGCACCGTGCACACGCTTTATGTACCCCTCGATTTCAAGTTGATTCAAATCTTGGCGTATCGTCACCTCAGAAACGCCCGCATGCAAAGAAAGATCCGATACCGTAACGCGCTTTTTCTGATTAACTAAATGTATTATTTCACTCTGTCTTGGGTTCATAAACCATCCTGCTTGATAAACATAGGCTTTCAACTTGGTTTCAGATGAAACACCAGTGAAAGCCTAGTATCTTACAATTTATGTTCGGTACGGGCAATAATATCGTCCTGTGCATCTGCCGATAAAGCGGTAAAAAAAGCAGAATACCCGGCCACACGTACCACTAGATCCCGGAATAACTCTGGATTCTCTTGCGCCGCCAACAGCGTCTCACGAGATACAATATTGTATTGCACATGCCAGCCTTTATGGTGATTAAAGAAAGTCCGAATCAACATAGATAGCTTGATCCTGTCCCCTTCACTTGCAACGGTGGCGGGTGTCAACTTTTGATTAAGCAATACCCCCCCTAATATTTTATTCACCGGCATTTTTGCGACAGAATTATAAACTGCCGTTGGGCCCAATCTATCTGAACCAGATGCCGGACTTGCCCCTTCTGCTAACGGCGTCCGCGCTTTACGCCCATCTGGCGTGGCCATAGTGGCAGCGCCAAAGGGAACATTGGCCGATATACTTGAGGTACCCGCGTAGTAATCACCACCAATAGGGCCACGACCACTGCGCGTATTATGAAAGTTAGCCAGTTCATCGATATAGGCGTTATAAGCCAAGCAGATAAGATCATCAACCGAGTCATCATCATTACCGTATTTAGGCGCAAAATTTAATAATCGTTGGCGCAGCAGCTCACCTTCCGATGAGGCGTAATTGTTCGCTAATGCGTGAGCCAATTCGGGTTGAGTAATTTGCGGCTGATCAAAAACAAACTGTTTAACAGCGGCAAGGCTGTTACCTAAATTCGCAATACCCACTTGCAAACCCGAGACCCAATCGTATTTTGCGCCGCCCTCTTTGACTGTTTTGCCACGACTCAAACAGTCATCAACTAATGACGAACAAAATAGATCCTGTGCCTGTTGTTCCAGCACCGAATCAACGACACAATCGATTTCAATCGACTTACGGGTGAAATAACGGATCTGATCGCCCCATGCATCCATGATTTCAGCAAAGTTATTAAAATTACCTTTAGTTAATGATTTTCCACTCGCCAAAAAAATCTTATCCGATGTTGCATCACGCCCGCCATCAAGCGACGCTAATAAAATTCGCGCAAAATTAATAAAGCTCATACCAGTACAACGATATCCCCATTTGCCCGGCACCGCAGTTTCAATGCAACCAATTGCGGAATAGTTATAAGCATCTTGTTTTTCAACGCCGAGCTTAATAAACTCGGGAATCACTATCTGATCGTTATTAAATGCCGGCATGCCGAAGCCACATTTAATCACATCAATGCACGCCATCAGAAATTCCTGATTTAAACCTTCATGGTAACGCACACTCAAGTTGGGTTGGGTTGAACGCAGCTGTCCACAAGACTCAAGAATTGCCCAAGAAAGAGTGTTTACCGCATCGCTACTGCTGCCATCTGCAGCCAAGTTTTGACCGCCAATGGTGACGTTTTGATAAAGCGGACTACCTGCTGATGCTTTTGAGTGGGCGCCAGAGCGGATCTTGTTCACTTCTAATAATTTCAACCAGCAGCTCTGTAATAACTCCAGAGCAAATTCACGGCTTACCGTTTTATCCTTGTTAACGTCCTGCTCAAAGAAACTGTGCAGGTATTGATCCATTCGTCCAAATGAAACCGAATGACCATTGGATTCAATTTGCAGCACCAGCTGCACAAAAGAACATAACTGTAACGCCTGCCAAAATGAGGTCGGCGGCAAAAACGCAATATGGCGGCAGTTGCGCGCTATCGTCTGTAACTCTTCGCGGCGGTCATTGCGCGTCTCTTCAAGCGCCATCTTATCGGCAAGCTCTGCGTAACGAACAATATGCTGCTGAACTGCCAGCAAAACAATCTCCACTGATTTTAAAAACTGTTCCCGTTTTAAATCCTCAAAATCCGCAAGGTCGATCTTGGCACGATGACCGCGTACTTCATCAATTAAGCCATTCAAGCCAATCCGCAATATTTTTTCATTATCAACCGCTAAATGTGCATCACCGGAGGTCATATTGCCTTCCGCTTTAATAATACTCGATGCCAGCAGATCTTGTTGCTCATCTGTAAATAATCCATAACAACGATCCTGCACTGTTTTACCGCGCCAGTAAGGCGTCAGTTTATGGATATTATCTTTATCTTCTTGGGTAACCCCGAAACCGGCACCCGGTCGATCCGCCAAATCATCAATTTCAGCTTCAAGCCAGCGCACCGTATATTCAGGAAAGATAGGTGCAGCGCGTACTTTACTCGCTTGATTACCAATAATTAACTCATCATGTTTTATCCAGATTGTACGCGTACGCAGATGTTCCTGTAATGCCAGCGCGCGCTGCATAACCACAGGTTTATCTTCATTTTCTTGATATACCTTGGTATAAGCTTGCGCTCTCTCAGTACACACAGGAGGCGTAAGGATATTAATCAGTTGATGTTTATGATCGTGTATACGTGTTGCTAAGTAATTAAGATTCATTTCGCTTAACCTCTAATAAGAACGGTGAGTTTTTGTTTACTCGGATGGTTTTCTGCGTATTGCTGTGTTTTAACAAGCAGGTCAGGATTATTTAATGGTTTCTCTGAACAGTGATATGGCATATCCAGTAACTTATATTTGTTAATACCAAATGTGTGGTACGGCAGCAGATGAATTTCCGAGCAGGTTTCAAGTGAAACCACAAAATCAATAATATTATTTAGCTCTTCTTCTGTATCATTAAACCCCGGCACAATAGGCACGCGGATCACCAACCGTTTCCCTTTTTTGGCTAATTGTTGAAAATTATTTTTAATACGGGGTAATGAGCCTTTTGCCCACGCTTTAAATTTTTTGGGCTCCGTATGTTTCAAATCCGTTAACCAGCAATCAATAAAAGGCAAAACCTGTTCAATGTTTTTCCATGGTGCGTGCATACAGGTTTCAATTGCGGTGTTAATGCCTTCGTCATGCATTCTTTTGCCAATATTTGCAACTAACAGAGGCTGCATCAAAGGTTCGCCACCGGAAAAAGTAACCCCGCCATCGCTTTGGATATAAAAAGGTTTGTCTTTCAATAATGCACTGCAAAGTGCATCTTCTTGCGCTTGTTCACCACAGACAGTTAACGCTTTTGTAGGACAAACGGTCGCTAATTTATCTAAAACAGTTTCACTAATCTGTTTACGATTAATGATAATTTGATCATCGCTATTACGCGTTATCGCGGGCGTTTCTTTTAAACAAGCAGCGCAATCTTTTACACAAAGTCGACTATCAAAAAGTAGCGATCGTTTTTCACTGCGGCTTTCTGGATTTTGACACCAAGGACAAGCAAGACTACACCCCTTCAAAAACAAAATAGAACGGATACCATCGCCATCATGGGTAGAAAACCGTTGAATATTAAAAAACATAATCACCTCGTATAAAATCTTAACCCTTCGATAAGTGAAACGATACAACTTTCAAGTGAAGCCGCTATGATCTAGATCATTGTTCGCACGGTTTTTAACCGTTATAGTTTTACTATTAAATAAACAGCACGGAGTAATAACTATGATTGAACTATATCTTGATACTGCAGACATTGAACAAGTAGCTCGTTTCAACCAATGCCTGCCATTAAGAGGTGTGACGACTAACCCTTCTATTCTTGCCCGCAGCGCAACGGGTTTAAGCAGATTACTGCCAGCTTTAGCCAGCGAGCTTGGCCCCGCAGCACGTTTTTATGCGCAGGTGGTCAGTACAACAGCGCAAGGTATGGTTGAAGAAGCGAAACAAATTAACCAGTTACCTTATGATATGGTGGTTAAAGTACCTGCAACCGAAACCGGTTTAGCGGCTATTAAACAGATCAAAAAAGAGGGGATTTTAGTACTTGCAACAGCGATTTATTCCGCTCAACAGGGATTTCTGGCTGCATTATGCGGGGCAGATTATCTTGCACCTTATGTTAATCGCATTGATGCAATGGGAGCTGATGGTGTTGGCGTTGTTGCCGATCTGCAGCATTTGATAAATCAACATGGATTAGCAAGTAAAATATTAGCAGCAAGCTTTAAAAACACCCAGCAGGCAATGGATGTTATGAAGCTGGGTATTGCTGCGATCACACTGCCTGTTGATGTTGCGCAGCAGATGTTTGCTCACCCGGCGGTGCAACCGGCAGTTGATCAGTTTAGCAAAGATTGGCATGAGGCATTTGCGGATAAACTTTCATTTGAAAGTTAACTTTCCCCGGAGACAAGCCAGTGCCTATCTCGCGATTATCGCTTCATTAACTAAAGTACAAGCGGCTAGCGCTTGTGCTTTAGTTAAATTGAGAAGTTAAATTGATCTTAACGCCTCTGCTTATTTAATTTTTTAGTAAAAAAGAAACAACAAAACCTCGCCATAAAAATCAGTTTATTAACATCTTCACATTACAGCCCCATACTCGCTTAATAACTCACATTTACTGGCTAAACACAGCGGTTAAATAACGATTATTCAACCCTTTAGTCACAATAGAATAAACTCTAAAAAACAGCGCGCTGGGTTTCTTAAGATAATGGTTAATAATGTTACGCCCTACGCCTTGTGAGCGGTTTTCTTTTGACTCTTTTTTAGAAAATAGCCCTGTAAATTCCCAGTATTGGATCTGCTCAAAGGTTTCTGCCGGCCGGTAATTTGCAGCTGAAAACAAACGATAAAAAGAGGACACTGTAAAATCATGCAGATGATGAGGGTTACCATCCACTGTGGGTGTCGTAGGTACAGAGGCAATCATCACACCTTTCTCGCGAAGCTGAGTTAATAGATGCGTCACCATTTTTTTCGGCTCAGCCACATGTTCAATAGTTTCCAGACTAATAATGGTATCGAACGAGTGCGCCTCTCCTTTCAGTTCACAGGTAAAATCCATGCCATTACCGCATTCATAGCGTAAGTTATTGCCTTGGTAATGGTCTCTTGCGTATTTGACCGCGCAGGGATCTAGATCCACGCCAATAAATTGCTTGTCAGGATGCGCTTCTGCCATCAATGCGGTGCCGTAACCGCAACCACACGCAATATCAAGAATCTGAGTTCCCATTAATTGCTGCGAGGCAAACTGGTAACGCGCTAAATGAATCGTTAATACTTCGTTATCGCTTTTTTCATCTTGATTAAGTTGCTTTGGATAAATACGCTCCAAAGAGTGTTTTGCGATGATTTTATCTTGTTGTAAATCCATTTAAAAACCTTGTAATTACCCATACTATAAAAAAATCAATAAGATGGCCATCTTATACCAATTGCATTAGGTAAGTGAGCAAATTTAAGTGATGATTCTTTTCAAGAACAGAGCCTAAATAGATTCAAGTGGCTTTGATTATTTTTCTGATTTTTAAAGGGGAAAGATGCGTATTTCCCAGTTTTGGGTTTGTCAAAAGAGCCGATATACAGCTTGTTTTAGCTAAAAAGTGACGCGCTTCAATCCTATGGTGAAAGAGATCATTAAAATGGATTATTTATGGCGCGATAATGTATTACTCAACGGCGATGCAATGCAAAAAAAACTCGGCGAAAAAATGGTTATGACCCCTTTCGCAACGGTTATAAAAAACATTCTTAGCAAGAGAACTTGAGCCAAAAAATTGGGCTGTTTGTCATAATCTAATAATCTGTGTAATACTTATTTGCTAGGGGGTGCCCCTCAATTTTTGTCTATTATCCACGCGCTGACTGGCGCGTTAATTTTGGAGCTCCTCTAAAAAGATGAATGAAAATTACGCCATACTGACGTCCACATTGCCTTGCTATTCAGCTGTTCAAGAGAGTGCTGCAAAGTTGGACGGTGAAACGATTATCAGTTTATTAGAGCTTGCTATTGAAAATTCTGATCCAGAAGCGCTGAAAATGGCTTTTTGGCTAGCAGCATTTAATAAATTAGCAATCCCTCCCGCGCTATTTTGCCAAGGGTTAACATTGCTTGAAGATTTGACTCACATTGCCCCATTAGTTGAGTATCAGCCCATTAACTTAGTACCTCACCTTCTGCAAACTGCAAATGACGGTAAATGTTCGCTTTCAGCAAGAGTGTGGGCCAGCTGCATAGCGGCAACATTTATTATTGATCAGCAGCAGGAAACAGCCGTACTGAGTAAAATCCTGCAAAAACTCAAATTAATCTGCCACCATTCTTTATGGCAGTATCATTTAGATAGCGCGCTGTGCGCGATTGAACACCCTGAAGATAATGAAGTGCTCAAATTCATATTTCGAATGCCTTTATCTGAACTCCTGCCTGCATCACCACCACACAAAATCATTGGCGGTAGCTACACTATGCGCCGCGCCGTTGAAAAGCAGGGGAGAAATGAACCATGTCACTGTGGCAGTGGAAAAAAATATAAAAAATGTTGCAGGGAAAAAGATCAAGCGTTACAAAGTGACGCCTCAGCTTATCAAGGAATTACCCAGACTGAACTAAAAAAGAGCCCAGGTTTAGTTAATAAAGCGGAAGTAATATACGACTTAAAGCTAAATGAAATTAAGGTACTTAAGGCTGACAAATTAGGTGATAAACAGCTATTCCCCGCATTCAGGCAAGCCTGTGAGTTCAATTTATGGTTACTTGCCTATGAGATGTTGCTTGCTTGTGAGCAGCAGATCCCAGACTTTGATACTGGCCATTTTGATGACCTATTAAGGTTTCTCTTAAATGCGGAGGAAACCCAGTTAGCACATAAACTGCAAACCTATTGTTTGAGTAATA
Source organism: Psychromonas sp. (assembly GCF_047632995.1). GTDB lineage: Bacteria > Pseudomonadota > Gammaproteobacteria > Enterobacterales > Psychromonadaceae > Psychromonas. The sequence continues at coordinate 10,891 of NZ_JBLIEK010000011.1, read as the reverse complement.
ATATTGAGATTGATGATCAGCAGACGCTTCTTTTCGATATATTGGAAAATCCGCAACATTATCAAAAATTAGAGCACCTCTGTTTAGAGGCCGTTACTGGCCAGACCGATTGTATCTTAACGCACGAGTTAACTGATTTAGCTTATGATTTTGCAGACCACTTTCCTAGCTTAGCCTTGGTATTTGCTCGGGCTGCAATTGTCAGCCAACCGGAAAATCATTTTGATAACGAAGCGCTGCTTGAAATAATCCAGGGCATTCGCATTGATTTAGATATAGATCCTTGGCTCGATCCCGTTGAACCACTATTACAATGGCAACAAGATAACCAAAGAGAGCATCATCTTGCCAGCGTCAATAACGCAGCAATGGACAAGTTAAGTGAGCAACTAAAATCAACTCGCCTATTACTCAAAGACAAACAATATTCATTACAAGCGCTGGAAAAGGAACTACAGCATAAAGATCACCAACTATTAATCCAAACACCGCAAGTTCAGCCAGTTATCCGTAATGAAGCAACAGACAATAAAGCTGATAGCACTATTTCACGTTTAAGAGATAAAGTAGCAATACTTAAAGGTGAAATAGGCGTCCAACAGGATCAGCGTAAGCAATTAAAAAATGAGTTAAAACAAGAGCGAGAAAACAATCAGGCAACATTAAAACAGGAAAAAACGCCCTTGCAAGCCGAGCCCAACGGCACTGAGAGTGAACTTGAGTTAGCCCCCAGCGGCAAGCTAGTAGTTCCTATTTATAGCGACAACTTTAGCAAATCCTGTTTGCATCTGCCCGAAAATATTGCCAGAAAAGCCTTAATTGCCGCAGGTCGCTTTGCTGGCCACGATCATGAAATATGGCGACAAACTAAAAGAATAAAAAGACTCAGCGATTATTACCGCATTCGTATTAATCGTGATTATCGCTTACTACTTCACTGGCAAGCGGGAAAGGTGCTAACCATGCTTGATATCATCCCTCGTCAAGAACTGGAGAACTGGATCAAGCGACACTAAGTGAATCAAAAAATAAAATTAATAATAATGCCCTAATAACTGTTCAACGCTAAAAGCGCGTTGGGGTTTATTTTACTTCTGCGCACTAAAGTCCCCTTGATTCGATATTTGATCACACCAATATCCAAGATACGCGTAACATATAAATGCTGATACTTAATAAAAGCGAGAAAAAATCGGCTGAATTATAATGCAAAAAAGCGGTTGAAACGTCCAAAAAAAATCACCATAACAGCAACTAAAATCCATATTTATCAACTAAATACCGAGGCTCCCAAGTTTAAATCCAGGAGAGTGTTTTTTTTTAAAACTCCTATACTATCAATTGAAAGGCCTTGCTCTTCTTATAATATCTACAGGGACGGTTCTATGTTTAAACACCTTTGGTCAAGAATATTGTTCGTTGTTGCTGGCGTTGTGCTGCTTACCGTACTGATCATTACATTTCTTGCCCAGAGAAGCTTGGAAAATGCCCTCTTCATAGCGGAAGATCAGCATGCCATTGATGCGATCAGCTTATCCCTTCTAAATCTAGATAATGAAAACCAGAGTCTGATATTTTATAGGGAAGCGACCCTTGCAATGCGAAAATCTGAGTTGAAGAACATTGTCACCCTTGCAATATCCCAGATCAGCAGTAGCTATTTAAAATATCAGCAGGGCGTTATTACCGAAGAGCAGGCGAAACAGCAGGCCAAAGACGCTATCCGGCGGATGAGATATGATGAGGGGGACGGATATGTCTGGATAAATAATCTCGAAACACCTATCCCGCGGCTTATCATGCACCCCATCTTGCCGGATCTTGAAGGGGTAATCCTTGACGATCCTAAATATTTCACCGCATTAGGCATACAGAAAAATCTCTTTGTCGCCATGGCCGATATATGTCAGAAGGAGGGAGAGGGTTATGTAGATTATCTCTGGCCAAAGCCGACACAAATCGGGATATCCATCGACCAGCCGAAAATTTCCTATGTGCAGCTTTTTAAGGAGTGGGGCTGGGTTGTCGGTAGCGGGGTCTATGTTGATGATATTGAAACGGAGGTAGATCGCAGACTTACTGCCATCATGCAGGAGCTGGAAAAGAGTTTCTCGCAGATAAGAATCGCCAAAACAGGTTATCTTTTCCTTTTCAACGGCAAAAAAGAGATACTTATCCATCCCAACCTTTCCGGTAAACAGTTTTCCTCCTTGATAAACCCCGACTCAGGTAAACTTATTATTGATGAACTGATCGAAGCGTCAACTCATCCCATGAAACCCTTTGACTATACCTGGGACAAGCCGGAATACGAGAAAGATTACAGGTTTAAAAAAAGAGCTTACATGAACTACTACAAACCCCTTGACTGGTATATAGGATCGTCGGTCTATCTCGAAGAGATCGCCTCTCCCGGGAAAGTGCTGCGGCAAAAAATAATTATCATCTCAATCACAGTGTTGGCGCTTGCCTTTATTCTCTCCATTGCGCTTGCCAGAAATCTGGTGGGCCCACTAAAAAAACTGATCATTGCCGGGGAGAATATCGAAAAAAGAGGACTGAGGGAGCTGAATGATGCGTCTATTCCTGTATGCGGTACAGTGGAAACACAGCAGTTAGGGGTAGTTCTTAACAGGATGATAGGATCGATTAAAAGGGCGAACTGCTATACGGAACAGGCTATGGAAGCACTGCTTGCAGGCAATAAGGAACTCGCCAATAAGAATATTCAACTCGCTGAAGAAGTCGGTGAGCGAATGATCGCCGAGGAAGCACTCAAGAAGGATCGCGACCTTCTGGAAACCAGGGTTGAAGAGCGTACAGCCGAACTTGCAGCCACCAACCTGAAGTGGGAAAGGCTTGCAAGCATTGACCCCTTGACCAGTATCAGCAACCGACGCGACGGCCTCTTACGAGCCAATGCCGAAATATCGAGAGCAACACGAACCGACGCTCCGCTCTCTCTCCTGATGCTCGATATTGACCATTTCAAGAAAGTCAACGATTGCTATGGACATCAGATAGGGGATGAGGTGCTCAAAGCCCTTGCCAAAAAAGTCGTTGGGCTGTTACGCCCTATGGATGTCATGGCACGAATAGGGGGAGAGGAGTTCACAGTGCTCTTGCCCGGCACGGATATTAAGAGTGCCGAGGCGATAGCAGAGCGGATACGCGGCGTTGTTCAGAATATGGTTGTGGATGGGGGACCGAAGGTTGAAGTCAAGATCACTATCAGTATCGGTGTTGTTCAATTCGGAATGGAATGCAATACCATAGATTGCCTGTTTGCAAAGGCTGATAAACATCTCTATATTGCCAAAACCCGTGGCCGAAATCGGGTTTCCATCGGGGAAGACTAGACAGCAAAGACTTTTTGCGTCGGCCGGAAAAGCCTTAATTGCCGCAGGTCGCTTTGCCGGGCACGATCCTGAAATATGGCGACAAACCAAAAGAATAAAAAAACGATCCACTTAAGGAGATCACGGCGGCAGGACAAAACCTTCAGTATAAGCGGACCACTTTTTTAATATCCTAACTGCTCTATACCCAAGCTACCTCAAGATACAGATTCAGAGCTTCGCCCGGATGCTAGAGTAAGCCGCAACATGATGAGAATGGTTATTCCCTTTTCAAGTGTTGCAACGCAGCACTAGCTTTCGGGCGAAACTCCCGAAGGGCAAGACGATAAACGATGATCTTCGTTGTTAGAAGGCTTTGATTTAGAATAACTAGATCATCAGCCTTCTGCCTAGAATTCCATCATTTATCGTCTTGCTGATTCCTGCATCTTGAAGTGGTTTGGGTATATATGCCAGTGGTTAAAGCGTGGCATAACCATTATCAGCAATAAACTTACCGATAAACCGCCCATTAATAAGGCGACCGCATCGGGCGCTGCTAAGCTGGTTTGTTGGATCAAACCGGAAAGAAGCGCTGCGCCGCTCATTTGAATACACCCTAACATGGCACTCGCAGTGCCTGCGCGTTCGCCAAAGGCACTCAGTGCCATGCTGGTTGCGGGTCCGAGTAATAATGCAAAACCAATACATAACAGCATCATAGGTAACATAAAGCTAAATGCGCCAGACAAACCAGCGTTCGGTCCCCATTGCTGAGCCGCGAGCTCCAGTAAAGCAGAAGCTAACAGCGTGGTTAAAGCAATCATGACCGTTGCACGGTTGCCAAATTTTTTGATAACCTTGGGCGCGGCAAAACAGGCAGAAATATTAACCGCCGCATTCAAACCAAACAGGGCACTAAAGCTTAATTCGGAGATCCCTAACTCTCTTATCAACCAAACAGGCGCATAAGAGACGTAAGTTAAAATGGATGCCATGCCGACCATGCAGACAAAAGCATAGAAGATAAAATGGGGCTCCCGAAGAACGGGTTTAAAGCGTTGCCAATGATACAAACGCCCGCTGGTATCGGTATTTTCCGGCCGTGTTTCAGGCAGCCTATATAATACGAACAACAATACAAATATCGCAAACAGGGCCATAAATACAAAAGTTGCACGCCAGCCGAACTGCAGCGCAAGTAATCCGCCTAAGGTTGGTGCCAATGCAGGAACCACACAGATAACCCCATTCAGATAACTGTAATAATGCGCGCTTTGCTGGCTATTGAAACTGTCACGCACCGCACTGAAAACCACAATCGAGGTCGCACAGGCGGCAATTCCCTGCAGTACTCGCGCTATTTGTAACCATTCAAACTCCCCTGCCATTGCGGCCAGTAAGCTACCAAAGCAATAAAGTACGATACCGGCAATGGCGATCGGCCGGCGACCAAAACGATCTGCAAGCGGACCAATCAATATTTGCCCGATTCCCATAGCAAATAAAAACAGTATTAAAGTAGACTGCACTTCACTGGATGTAATATTGAATTCAGTAGCCATAACAGGCATGGAAGGTAGATAGATATCAATAGCAAGGGGACTTAAAACCACCATAGCCATCAAGACAGGTAATATACTTTTGCGCATTTTTTCCTCAGTGATTTTCTTTAAATAATACAGCGATAACCAAATTTACTACTCTTTGAATATGCGCTGCAGTTTACGCACCGTAAGATATGAATCATAATGATATAAATTCCAAACCTAATTTCCTTTAAGGAATATCTATGAACATTGATAATCTTACGCGGATTGATCTTAATCTATTAGTCATCTTACAAATATTACTCGAAGAAGAGAGCGTTACCAGAGCCGCCAGTCGTTTGCACCTCAGTCAATCAGCCTTAAGTAAAAGCCTTAACCGACTCCGTGATGCTCTTGGCGATCCGCTTTTTTTACGCAGTGCACATGGTCTAAAGCCCACCTCTCATGCCTTGCAGTTAAAATTGCAGCTGCCCGCTCTGTTGCAGGGATTATATCAAGTGACCCTGCCACCGGGTTTTATCCCCGCAACCAGCCAACGGCAATTCTCTTTTGCTATGGTCGAAAGCGCCTATGATGCATTGTTACCCGCTTATATTGGCCCGCTTCTGAGCCAGGCGCCTAATATATCTTTGGATACTTATGGCTGGACAGAAAAATCGATGCAGGGTTTACTGCAAGGGCAAATTGATTTTGGTCTTACCGCTCGGGATCTTCACCCCACATCTGATTACAGGCTTAATAATCTTCCTGACGGGATCACCCAGACCACCCTATTTACCGATCAGCAGGTCTGTTTAGTACGTAAAAATCATCCCATACTTGCAACACTCCAAAATGCCCCCTGGAATCTAGACACTTATCTGCAGATGTCGCATCTGCAAGTACGCTGCGAAGGTAATGATTGGTGGGCGTTAGATTACCTTTTAGCAGAATCAGGTAAAAATCGCCGCATCATCAGTACCCTGCCCGATTTTTACGGTGCAGCCAGCGTCTGCGCGCACAGCGACCTTGTTTTTACTCTGCCTTCGAGTTTTGTAGCACATGCACAGAAACTCTATCCATTGGTACAGTTGCCTCTACCGATCGAGTTTTCACAGCTCGCTTATGTGCTGTTATGGCACAAACGCAATAACGATGAACCGGGACATAAATGGGTCCGGGAGACCATCAATGCAAGCGTAGCAAAAGCGATGCTGACGCCAGACGGGAAATTGAAGTGAGTAGCGAGCTATATGAACAAAGAAAAGGGGCTGGGCAATTTTTTGCATGCATTTATTAAACAATATTTTCTTTTTCCAAGTAATTGCCTACCCTTGTGCTTAAATCGGTAAAAAATTAGTGGTGAAGAAGTCGACACTATATTTTGGGATTACTGGAAAAAGGCTTAGTCACCCAAAAATCAAACCGCCATTTTAGTTGGCAAGGTCAACCCGCCTAATAAAAAAGACTGCACTATGGGCTGAAAATTTTCAGCTTATGATTAATCCAGTGCCCGCTTCAAGCCTGCAATGTATTCAGGATACTGCGAAATATCGTTATGACTGGCTCCGCGGACTAGGGTTGAATCGATTAGTTGATCGGTAAACTGAGCGATTAACTGTTCGCTTCTGGCGCGGGGAATCACGCCATCGTTTTCCGCAATAAAGATATAGGTTTTCGCGCTGATATTTTTCACCCGCTTTATTGACTGAAACTTATCTTTAATAAGCAGAGAAACCGGAAACATCCAATAGACACTTTTAGCAACATTGACGATGCTGTCATAGGGAGTCACCAGTATCAGTTTTTCCACCTGTCGATTAGCCGCAACATAGGTGGCAACGCCGGAGCCAAGACTCCAGCCCATTAAAGAGATCTGCTGATGGTTAACTTTTACCCGATCAAAAATATGCAGCGCATCCTGATAGAGATGCGCTTCACTGGGATCGCCCGTACTGTTACCATAACCCCGATAGGGAATTAAATACACGCTATAATCCGGCAATACCGCCTCAAAAAAAGCAATATTGTTTTCGATACTTTCGGCATTACCACCATAATAGATTAACGCCTTAGCACGCCCCTCATTAACCACCCAACCGTTCAACTGCTCGCCGTCAGTATTAAACTGAATTTCAGTCACACCGCTCACTGCAGTAGCCGGTTGCGGAAAATATAAAAACTTACGCTGCGTAATAAACAGAATGAGGCACAAGCCGATATAGAACAACACTATTTTAACCATGGTATTTTTCATCCGTTTCCTACTCTCCTAAGTCATACGCTTATAATAGACAAAACAATAGATGCCGATGTTAATTACCACGACAAAAATGCCAAGTATAATCTGCATATTAAGGGTTAAACCGACCGGATAAATAACCGGAATTAAATAGTGACTGACAAATCCCTCCGTATAGCCCTGCGTCCCGGCAATACTCCTCAACTGATTTTCCAGCGGGGTTAATGGACAGATCCAGCCCTTAAAACTGATTAACGCTGCCCAGACTACGGCGGGGAGATGGACACAAAAAAGAGAGGCGCGCCATATCAGCAACAGCCCGCCCAAGAGCGCAAAAATAATAAACAATAAATGCACTATCACCAGTAAATCTGCCAGTATTAGGTAAATCATTCTCTTATCCGTTCCATAGCTGACACTAAGATTGGGAGCAAACGCCAGCTTTATACAACTATGGTTGAGGGATGCAAGCCATGCCAATTAATACACCTTATCAGGGCACTTAACATTAACGCTTTTTCTCGTCTATCAAGCTAACCGTTAGTTGTTGCCTTTTTAATAAAGGCCGCCAGTGTATCCATTGCCCGCTGTAAATGAGCTTGCTGGGTAAAACCACTTTTTACTCTCGGTTTAAGTGAGTGGTCACCATCTTCAAGCCATAACCATTGAATATCATCCGGCAGGTCATAACTCTCAGTTTCCTCTTTAGTCCCCATGGCATCTCGCTCTCCTTGAATAATTAAGAGGCTCTGCTCAATCAATGGAAAATGTTCCGTACGCAACTTTTCAGGCTTACCGGTGGGATGAAACGGGAAGCCTAAGCAGGCAACGCCTTTAATAAGACTATTATCTGCAAGCGCTTTTTCACTGGATAACTGCGCAGCCACTAAACTTGCGATACGTCCTCCCATTGATTTACCGCCAATCACCATAGGTTGCTCTATGCCGGCAATCAGCGCCGCATATTGCCCGATTAACTTAGGCGCCCGCTCTGGTGGACGGCGTGTGCCGTTATCAATTCGTTGCTGCATATAGGGGAAATTAAAACGCGCCACGCAAACCCCGCGTAAAGCCAGCCCTTGGGCAATATTTTCCATAAAATCGGAATCAGCGCCCGCGCCGGCGCCATGTGCAAAAACAAATAAAGGGCCGTCAACGGGACCGTTGTAGGTAAGTTTCATTATTGCTCCTGGTTAAGTCGGGTTCGGTTTTTATATAATAGAAAAGGTAATACTGATAATGCGTTAGCCGCGCGTCCCTCGTCAAGCGTGGATCCTTTGCCGTTAACACTTTGAGCTTGTGATTTAGCTAAAGTCATCGAGCAGGCAGGAAAATCGCTCACCCATTGGATCTCCCGCTTTAGGGCTATAATAGGCGCCTCAGACCGAAGAAGATGCTATGGTTATAATGATTATTTTGCTAGCGGTCTACGCTAGGTTTTTTGATAGCTGTCTCTTCCCTTAATAACGAACTTTAGCATTGGGATATTTATTTTGCCGAAAAACATCTTAACTTCCTGCTTAATAGTACTGATGATTTTTCTCTTTTCTGCACAACTGCGCGCAGAGCAAATATCTGTCGCCATTAGTTTTTCAATCCCGCCATGGGTAATCAAAGAAACTGAGACGGGATTAGAGCTGGATATACTCAGAGAAGCATTTGCAGTTAAAGGTCATACCATAAAAGCATACTATTTGCCCTTGGCTAGATCTTTTGAGTCATTTGACTCAGGCTTGGTTGATGCTGTAATTAATGTAAAAAAAGGGATGGTCAAAGGTTTCTATTCAGATCGGGTGGTAAGATTTCAAAATTGTGCCATAAGCTTAGCCGACAACAAATTTGTCATTAATGAGATTAATGACTTACAAGACAAACGTATCGTTGCTTTTCAACGAGCATCAACAATATTGGGGCTGGAATTCAACGCAATGACCCTTAAAAATGCACAATATAAAGAACTATCCAATCAGTCGCAGCAGATAAAACAGCTATTCAAAAAACGGGTTGATGTGGTTATTTCAGAAAGAAATATATTCAAGTATTTTCATAAGCAGTTACTGCAGCCCTGGAATAGCGAAACAGTCTTCGTTATTAACAAAACGGAGCTGGAACAGAAGGTTAAGTATCACTGTATATTCCCCCCCACCGCTTACCATTATGCATTTACTTCAGAAAAAATTCGTGATGATTTTAATTATGGCTTAAAAACCATACAGGAAAACGGCCTGTACAATAAAATATTCAATGACTATGAGGAGACAATAGAGATGGTTCCAAACAGCATCCTTTCCCCGCAAAATACCAAGCAAGCCCTCGACTGACTTCTACTCTATTATCTATAAATAGCTCAATATTCATTAATGGCGGCTTCCATATCAACCGCGGATGCTAAGCACTTAATGTTGGATCTAATACAACTCACTCGCAAATTCTTTTTCAACAATTGAAGCGGGGATGGCATAACCAAAGACTTCAGAACCAATCGTTTCGCCAGCGCGATACACGGCCGTATTAATACCAACCACTTCGCCATCAGGCGTAATTAATGGGCCGCCACTATTACCGGGAAGTATCTGAGTATCAGTCACAATATTCCCTCTTTCCTGGCCCATTATAACGCCCTTGGATACATAATCTTTAAAACCCAGAGGACTACCAATGGCATAAACATCCATCCCTTGAGTGGAATGGTTGCTGTTTTTAAGAAATGGGGTTTTATAGTTACCGGTCAATTGTAGTAACGCCAAATCAAACTTCGGGCTTAGCTTAACCAGGCTGGCCTGCAATTCTGTATTATCTTTGAGAATAATTTTAAATGTATTGGTTGTTCTAGACTGCCTAATTTTCCTTTTTTGTTTTGAAAATGTGTCTTTGGCTTTTCTATAGTCAGCAGTGATTTTATTCTGCTTTTTTTTCTGATTATTGTGGCGTTTTAAATAATAATTATAGGTTTCCTGCATATCCGCTTTATCATTCTCAGCCGCGAGAACAATACGTTTTTTATAATCAGCCAGCTCATTTTCATACTTTTGCATCTCTAATTCTTTTTGCTGTAAATATTCTTTCGCTTCTTTTATTTTCTGCTCTCCCACCTTGATTTTTTGTTGTTCTGACTTCCAGTACTTGGTTGCAGTTATACGCACAACATGTTTGTTAGTAATAATATGTCCCTGCTCACTAACAAAAAATCCAGAGCCAGATCCTGTGGGGGTTTTAATTTTTACCACGGCAAGGGTCGCTTTTTCGATATCATTATTCGGCTGAATTAAATCGGTCAAATAGGTCTGCAGATCGTTACCTGTTTTCTTATTGATTGGTTCAGAAGTTGTTTGGGTATTATCAACGTCCAGCAGCACTGCATTTCTATCTTCGCTGGGGATCTTGTCTGTAAAATGCCATTTCCCTTCCTCATCTTGGTAGCTATATACCTCAGCATGACTGCTTGCAATAGATAAAGAAATAACCATTATTAAGATTGATACAATATGTTGGGACATTTAAATTATTCTCAAATTCATTAACAATTAAAAAGTATATTAATTTTTATAAGATTCTAACCAATATGAAATGATATTACCCGTTCTAAGCCCAAAATAATAAAAAAATAATAAACAAATAATAATGACTATTTCAATGAAAAATTAGGGTACAACCAAACCTTTCTTATTGTGGACTAAAGCCTGAGAGATCCCCACAGCATTATTCATAAAAACTTTCCTCAATAAGCGCTGAAAATGCGCTTATTAATAATTCCTCAGAAACATCATATTCTTTATGATGTA
>NZ_JBLIEK010000010.1:0-57916 GCF_047632995.1 Psychromonas sp. | reverse complement strand
TTGTCAAGGTTGAACTCGACGAACTGAGCTAGTACCGCATCACATTTTTTTTGGACTTAGTATGTACGAGTAAACTCATAACTCCAGTCAATTCTTGTCAAGGTTGAACTCGACGAACCGAACTAGTACCGCATCACATCTTTAGTTTTACTTCTTAAAGAGAAGTTTGGAGCGGTACAAGAGATTCGAACTCTTGACCCCAACCTTGGCAAGGTTGTGCTCTACCACTGAGCTAGTACCGCATCACATTTTTAATAATATAAAACTTCTTTAGAAGAAATTGGAGCGGTACAAGAGATTCGAACTCTTGACCCCAACCTTGGCAAGGTTGTGCTCTACCACTGAGCTAGTACCGCATCACATCTTCTTTCTCATAAGAAATGCTTAAGCATGTTGGTAATGCCCGTTCCTTATGAGTTGCGCATTATAGATAGGGAGTAAATGAATGCAAGCTTTTTTTACCCTAAATAGAGATTGGAAAGCTTGCTTGCTGAGTTTTTAAGCAGTTATTTAAAATTTCAAGTTAATAAGAAAAGCTTAAAATTTAAAAAAATGTTTTTTATAATGCTGTAATTCAGATATTGATTCACGGATATCATGCAATGCTAAATGCGTTCCTGATTTTTTATGCGCCTTAACCATCTCAGGAGCCCAGCGTAAACCCAGCTCTTTAACCGAACTAACATCGATATTGCGGTAATGGAAAAAACGGTCAAGTTCTGGCATGCTGCGCACCATAAAACGGCGATCCTGCCCGATGCTATTACCACACAATGGCGAAGCACCTGCCGGTACCCACTCTTTTATAAACGCAAGCGTTGCCTGCTCTGCTTCGGCGCAACTGACATCACTTGCAATAACGCGATCGGTTAACCCCGATTTACCGTGGTGTTGTGTACACCATTCATCCATCTTATCCATCGTATCTTTGCTTTGATGAATAATAAATTCAGGCCCTTCCGCGAGAATATTTAGATCACTGTCTGTGATAATCGTTGCTATCTCGATTATTTTATCTGTATCTGGATTTAAACCCGTCATTTCCAGATCAATCCATACAAGGTTATTTTTATTCATGCTTATTGTGATCCTTTTCTCTGTGAGAGAAGCCTCTTTAAATAATTTATCTAAAAAATATAGTATGATACTGGATTAATAGGAAATGTGGTAGCTAAGGAAAACCGTGACTAAGAAAAAACGACTCAGTAAAAATCAAGTTCGCCGCGTGCAAAGTAATCAGAATAAACGTTTGCAAAAAAATAACGACATACAATGGGACGAATCTGAACTTGGTCCACAACTTCAAGGTGTTGTTATCAGTCGTTTTGGACAGCATGCCGATATAGAAGATGAAAGTGGCAAGATAGAGCGCTGCAATTTACGCCGGGGAATTAAATCGCTCGTCACTGGCGATTGCGTTGTATGGCGGGCAGGTAATGAAGCCTATCATGGCATCAGTGGCGTTGTTGAAGCCGTTCACCCACGCAAAACTGTATTAACTCGCCCTGATTATTATGATGGTATTAAACCCATTGCCGCGAATATTGATCATATTATTATTGTCAGTTCGATTGCACCTGAATTTTCACGCAATATTATTGATCGCTATTTAGTCGCTTGTGAAGATATCGGAATCACGCCGATTATTGTTTTAAATAAAAGTGATCTGCTAGATCAGCCTTCGGCAAAAATAGTTGACAAGGAACTGCAAAGTTACCGTGATATTGGTTATCAGGTTTTATACAGCTCCATGCATGGTGACGGATTAGATGCTCTAAAAGGCGCGATAAAAGATAAAATAAATATTTTTGTCGGCCAATCAGGGGTCGGTAAAACATCATTATTAAATATGCTGTTACCCGAGGTTGAAGCGACCACAGGCGAAATATCTGAAGGCTCCGGACTAGGTAAACACACCACCACCACAGCGCGCTTATATCATTTCCCTGAAGGGGGCGATCTGATCGACAGCCCGGGTATCCGTGAATTCTCACTATGGCATTTAGCCGCAGATAGAATTGCCTCGGGATTTATAGAGTTCCGCCCGTTTTTAGGTGAATGCCGTTTTCGCGACTGTAAACATAAAATTGATCCGGGCTGTGCCTTAGTTGAAGCGGTTGAAAATGGAAAAATAGATGCTGCCCGTTACCATAGTTTTTTACGCATTTTAGAAACCATGGATGATGTGAAAAATGCCCGTCACCGAGAGCCAAATACGCATTAACAGACTCATTTAATACCTAAATTTAATTATTATTGGAAAGAGAATATTATGATTGAAAAGCTTAAGATTATTGGCCAGTACATTTTACCCAAGCACCTGGTGTCGCGTTTAGCGGGTAAATTAGCCAGTGCGAAAGCCGGTAAATTAACCACTTTTTTAATTAAACAATTTATCGCTAAATTTAAAATTGATATGAGTGAAGCAAAACACTCAGAGCCTGGCCATTTTAAAACCTTTAATGATTTTTTTACCCGTGAACTGCGTGAAGATGTACGCCAGGTAGTTGAGGGAGATGAAAACATTGCGATGCCTGTTGATGGTCGAGTCAGTCAGTTAGGCGCTATTAAAATGGGCCGCATTTTTCAAGCCAAAGGACATGATTTTAGCTTACGTGAACTGCTCGGTGGACGCGATGATATTGCAGCGCCATTTGATGAAGGCTTGTTTGCCACCGTTTACCTATCACCAAAAGATTACCACCGCATCCATATGCCCATCACTGGCACCTTGGAGCAGCTGATTTTTATCCCGGGCGATCTTTTTTCAGTAAACCCCTTAACCGCTGAAAATGTGCCTAATTTATTTGCTCGAAATGAACGTGCTGTGGCTGTTTTTTCCACTGCCATCGGTCCGATGGCAATGGTGTTAGTGGGCGCAACTATTGTTGGCAGCATTGAGACTGTCTGGGGCGGCACGCTGACTGCAAACGCGAAAAAAGAGATCCAGTATTGGGATTATAAAGATCAGAATATCAGCCTTGAAAAAGGAGCTGAAATGGGCCGCTTTAAACTAGGCAGTACCATAGTTGCGCTATTTCCGAAAGACAGCGTTGATTTTACACAAGGTTTACAAGCGGGCTCAGCGACACGTTTAGGTGAACTTTTTGCCACGACCAATGTAACTACCCATGCCATTAAATAGGAGATTCAATCACGAATGACCCAATTATCAGCAGCACAATACTTAAAAAAAATATTACTTGCACCTGTTTATGAAGCCGCTATTGAGACGCCGTTACAACCGCTCAATAAGTTATCAGAACGGTTAAATAACCAGATATTGTTAAAACGCGAAGATCTGCAGCCTGTGCATTCGTTTAAATTACGTGGCGCGTATAATAAATTGGCGAACTTAACAGCCGCACAAAAAAAATCTGGTGTGATAGCGGCCTCGGCAGGTAACCACGCGCAAGGCGTTGCCCTTTCAGCTAAACGTATGGGACTTAAAGCCACCATAGTGATGCCCTGCACTACGCCCGAGATTAAAGTCAATTCAGTACGCGCATTGGGTGCCAACGTGGTTTTATTTGGAGATGCTTTTGATGCGGCCAATGAGAAATGTAAAAAACTCGCTAAACTACATAATTACACTATCATCCACCCTTTCGATGATCCGGATGTCATTGCCGGTCAAGGCACTATAGCCAAAGAATTACTGCAGCAAAATGCCCATCTAGATAAAATATTTGTTCCTGTCGGCGGCGGCGGATTGGCAGCGGGCATTGCGGTTTATATCAAACAGCTTCTGCCTGACATTAAAATTATTGCGGTTGAGCCGGAAAATGCGGCGTGTTTAAAAGTTGCTCTGGACCATGGCGGGCCTGTCACCCTAAGCAAAGTCGGCTTGTTTGCCGATGGCGTAGCAGTGAAAACGATTGGCAGTGAAACATTCCGTTTATGCCAGCAATATATTGATGATGTGATAACGGTAAGCAGTGATGAAATTTGCACTGCCGTTAAAGACATCTTTGAAGATACCCGCGCAATTGCAGAGCCCGCTGGTGCATTGTCACTGGCCGGATTGAAAAAATACAGTCAACTTCACTCTTTAAAAGAGGAACGCCTTGCCGCAATTTTAAGCGGAGCCAATGTTAACTTTCATGCTCTGCGTTATGTGTCTGAGCGCTGTGAATTAGGTGAGCAAAAAGAGAGCATACTTGCGGTCACTATTCCTGAAAAACAGGGCGCATTTCTGACTTTCTGTAATGAGCTGGACGGACGCGCGATCACTGAATTTAACTACCGTTTTAATTCGCGTAAAGAAGCCAATATTTTTGTCGGGGTAAGAACGCCCCTAGGGCACGATGAACTGCAAATACTGACCGAAAAACTCACAAACGCAGGTTATTCTGTTGCCGATTTGAGTCATGATGAAACGGCTAAATTGCATGTCCGCTATATGGTTGGCGGCGCGCCAATCAGTGATTTAAAAGAGCGCTTATACAGTTTTGAATTTCCCGAGCACCCGAATGCACTGATTAAATTTTTAAACGTGCTTGGTACTCATGCCAATATCACACTTTTTCATTACCGTAATCATGGCGCGGCCTATGGACAGGTTCTTGCCGGTTTTGAGCTCGAGGGTAACAGTGCAGAAACCTTCAGTGAACATTTAAACGCGCTCGGTTACAACTATAAAGACGAGACCGATAACCAAGCTTACCGTTATTTTTTAGCACAACAAGATAACCGATAAAGGTAATTGATGCTCTTTCCGGAAAAACTTAAAAAACATCTACGCCGTTTAACGCTGCAGTTAACCTGGCCGATGATGTTTTTTTTAGTGGTTGCACAAACAAGCATCACCTACCTGTTGCTGGTTATTACCGATGAAACAGCGCTAACCGACAATCTATTACAATTTATCTATTACAACACAGTGGTTATCTCAACCGTCGGATTTGGTGATCTAAGCCCAATCACGGATCTGGGTAAAATGGTCGTTACTTTTTTCCAGATCCCCTCGGGGCTGGTCATTTTTGCCACTTTTATCGGTAAAGTAACCCAATTATTTATCAATATAGCGAGATCTAATATGAACGGCATGAACGACTTCTATCACCTTGATGACCACATATTACTGCTCTGCGGTAATAATCATGCAAGTGAACAGATAGTGCAGTTGATCCTCGGTGATAAAAAACGTCAAAAACGGCAGATATTACTCTGTGTAACCGCTGAGATAAAAAACCCATTCCCCGATAATAATGAGGTTGCTTTTGCACGTTTACGTGCTTTCTCTGATCAAGATGAGCTCAAACGGATTGCACTAAGTAAAGCACGGCGCATTATTATTGATGGTCAATCTGATGATGAAACACTCTCGATTGCACTCAGTATTGCCACTTACGCCAGTGCGGATGCCAATATCTCGGCACATTTTTTTGATAAGAGCAAAGCGGATCTGTTAAAAATTCATTGTCCGCAAATTGAGTGCAGCATTGACAGCAGTGCGCAGATGATGGTGCGCAGCATGCAGGATCCAGGCTCCAGCCAAGTGACTGAACACTTACTTTCAACATTAAATGGTGCAACACTGTATTGCCTGCAGGCACCCGAACTTGAAAAACCGATTCAGTTCGAACTGTTATTCAACAGCTTAAAGCGCAATCACGGTATGATTTTAATTGCATTGAGTCATTTTAAAAATGGTGATGATATGAGATTAAATCCGCCCCCTGAAAGCGTAATAAAAGGCGGTGATTTTTTGTATTACATCGCAAATGAGCGGTTCGCGGCGAACGAGATAGACTGGCGCGGTCTTAATTAAAAAAGGTCGGTCAATATTTTTTCATCTGTTTTGCAAAAAGAGAATTCAACCCAATAGCTAACAGCAATAGATCAATAGCACGATTTCTGCCCTTGTTTTAGAGCGGATTCGTTGGTTGACAGTTATTACTATTTATCTATAATCGCTTCTCTTTATGTTCCCCGCTTAAAAAAGCGAGGATTAAATGGGAAGCATGATTCGTCATTATAGATGGTGAAACCGGCATGCACTGCCCCCGCAACTGTAAACGTAAGAGTTATTAACTATCTACGTAAGTCAGATACCAGCATAAAGAGCGTCACTGTCTACTAAGCGGGCGGCTTAGTAGAACGTAAAAACACCCAAACCACTTGTAAATTATTTTCCAAGTTTGGCTAGGGTATTCGTAATGGTGGCGAGCCAAAGAAAGTCTTTGTTGCTCAGCAGATATGAGAGGCCACCGCCTTCCAATAAAACATTGAACTTCAAACTTTCTTCTATTTACAATTAAAATAACAAGGAAGCTCCATGCCACGCCTACGCCATACCCCAATCGCCTTACTATTAAGCGCAATTTTTAGCAGCCAAAGTTTTGCCACAGAAGCACAAGTTGAAAATAGAAATAAAGAGGATGATATTGTCATCTCTGCCAGTCGCGTTGAAAGCAAACGCATTGAAAGCGGCAGCTCAATTACTGTATTCGATGCGCAGTATCTCAAAGAAAACCAGGCGCGCACTGTGGCTGAACTACTGCAGGATGTACCCGGAGTAAGTGTTGCAAGCAACGGCGGTTTAGGTAAAAAAACATCCGTTTTTATACGTGGCGCGAGTTCCAGCAACACGGTTGTGATTATTGATGGCGTGAAAGTGACAGATCAATCGTCAGCTGCTGGCGGTTTCGATTTCGCACATTTAATGACAGATAATATTGAACGCATTGAAGTATTAAGAGGCTCACAAAGTGCGCTTTGGGGCAGTGATGCAATGGGCGGCGTGATTAATATCATCACTAAAAAAGGCAAAGCTGGCTTTCATCCCACCGCGACTATCGAAATCGGTACCAATCACTACCATAAAGAAAGCATCAACCTTAGCGGCGCAAAAAACAACAGCCATTATTCACTCTCAGCCAGCAACCTTGAAACTGACGGTCGCAGCACAAAAAATGGTGAATTAGATGATCCTGATGATGACGGTTACAAAAACCAAAATGTAATGCTAAAAGCAGGTCATCAATTCAATGATATTTTCTCGCTGGACGGCGTAATGAACTACACACGCACTGAATCAGAATATGATACTGATGCATATGATCCTGTGACTTATCAGCAGATCCAAAATATTGTCGACAACCATTCCAAAGTGCGTCAACGACTGGTTAAAATTAATAGCCATTTAAATCTCTTAGACAATCAGTGGAAAAATCGTTTATCACTTGCTTATGCAGACTCGGTTTCTGAAAATTACGAAGCGAATGGTTATTACGGGCCTTACACCAAGAACTCGGGTGATAATATAAAAGCTGACCTGCAAAGCGATTATTTTTTAAATAATAGAGGTGATTTTAATCACCGATTCACGGTCGTTGTTGAAACTGAAAAATCGACATATCAGCCTTGGTCCGTTATTGAAGAGCAGGAGATGCGAAGCTCGGCAGCGATTGCTGAGTATGGCGTTGATTGGAGCAAAACAATCTTCTTAACCGCCTCGTTACGTCGTGATTTTAACAGTGATTTTGATAATACCACGACCCATAAAATTGCTTTAACGGGCTGGGCGACAGAGGGTATTCGCCTACATGCCAGCCAAGGTTCAGGCGTTAAAAATCCAACCTTTAGTCAGCTTTTTGGCTCTTATGCAACGCCAGATCTTAATCCGGAAAGCAGTGATAGCTGGGATGCGGGTATAGAATATAATTTCGAAAACATTAATGGTTATATTGATCTAACTTATTTTGATGCGAATTATAATGATGCGATCCGTTATGATTTCAATACTTATAGCTATGTAAATCAAGATGAAAAAAGCAATGGTATAGAAGTCAGTACATTTTTCAAAGTAACGCAAGCGCTACGCGTTAACGCAGCATACACCTATATGGAAACCGAAGACGGCACAGCGGATCATAATGAGCTGTTGCGCCGACCAAAACATGCTGCCAGCCTGAATTCTAACTACAAGTACACTGAAAAATTGAGTGCTAATATTGGCGTGCGTTATATTGGTGAGCGTTTAGATTACGGTAATATCGATCTTGACGATTATACGGTGATTAATATTGGTGCGGCTTACCAGATAAATAAACACATTGCTGTTTCTGCCCGCCTAGAAAATGCCTTTGATAAAGAGTATGAAGAGGTTTCAGGTTATAACACAGATCCGCTCAGCGCTTATTTAGGCATCAGCTTTAAATAAAATCACTGCTTCGGAGGGTAAATGAATAATCTGAAACTGCTTTTATTTACTCTTTGTTTAATACTGATAGCACTGCTTATCCAGCTGCAAAAAGGGCCGTTATTTGCTCTTTTTGAAGGAATGGGTAACAGCAGCACGCAAATCAGGGGGGAGGGTTTCCCTAAAACGCTTATTGACAGCACAGGCATTCAATTTGTGCTAAAGGCGCCCCCCACTCGCATTATCTCTGCCACCTTGGCGAGTGACCATATCCTGTCAGATTTGATAAATCCGCAGCGTTTGAGCGCAGTCAGCAGTTATGTTGATTATCCGAGCCTCTCTAATATCGTCGGTTTTTATGATAACAGCATCAGCCGCACGCAGGGTGAAATTGAATCTATGCTCGCGCTGCAGCCGGATCTCGTATTTGTTGCCTCCTACAGTAATCCGGAAACAGTGCGTTATCTGCTGCGCAGCGGTATTGCCATTGTCCGGCTCAGTGAATTCAACTCATTTGCAGATATTTTTAATAACATCCGAATTGTCGCAAACGTCACAGATACAAAGGCACAAGGCGAAGTGATTATTCACAATTTAAAAGAGCGCATCGCATTTATACAGGCACAAGTTAAAGATAAAGCAAAACCGCGGGTACTCTATTACGATCTTAATGGCTATAGCGTTGGCGGTCATTCTTTAATGGATGAAGCGATTCAACTCTCCGGCGGAATTAATGTCACCAGCGGCGTGCTCGCTGATGGTGAGAATAAAATAAGTGAAGAGCTGGCCATCTCACTGCAGCCGGATGTGATTGTTACCAACCAGTGGGTATTTAACCAAGATAACCAAGCGGGCTCGCCAACTACCATTTTAGAAAATAAAAAAGCTTGGGAAACCGTTCCCGCCATCAAAAACGACCGTCTTTACGCCGTACCGGGGACTTGGCTGCGAAGCGTCTCGCAGCACCGAATTAAAGGGGTAGAGGCGATCGCTAAACTATTACATCCAGATATCGGCATTTACCAAGAGAGACCTCATGTTCAGTAAATCAGGAACAGTGCAATTAGTAATAATGCTGTTAACAGCGCTGTGTATCGGCTTAACTATTTTAGGGGTATTACAAGGCCCGGCGGATATCCCCTTTATAAATATTGGGGTTATACTGAAAAACGCCTTATTTAACGCCAGCGAATCAAGCGTGCCGAACTGGCAAACCAGCATAATTTGCGATGTGCGCTTGCCTCGGGTGATTATCGCTCTGTTTGCCGGTGCGAGTTTGGCATTATGCGGTTTAGTGATGCAGGGGATGTTCCGAAATCCACTGGCATCACCTTCAGTATTAGGGGTTTCATCGGGTGCATCATTAGGCGCTGTGATAGCTATATATCTTGGCGCCTCCCTAGTCTCTGCTTGGGCAATTCCCCTGTTTGCTTTTATTGGCGCCAGCATCTCCTTGACCATTGTTTATCGGGTCGCCTCTAATCGGGGACAAACCAGCGTCGCGACATTACTGCTCTCCGGTGTCGCAATGAGCGCTCTTAATGTGGCAGCTACCTCATTATTGCTCGCATTATCGCTAAATAATTGGGATGTGGCGCGAATGATAATTTATTGGACTATGGGCGGACTTGATGGGCGCACTTGGGATCATGTTTTAATTATTTTACCGATTGTGGTCAGCGGATTTGTTTTATTACTTTTTTACAGCAAGCAGCTGGATCTATTATTACTGGGTGAGCAGCACGCCCTGTCGGTCGGTGTCGATGTCCGGCGAGTCCGCCGTAATCTCTTAATTATCAGCACCGCAATGGTCGGGGCATCGGTTTCCGTTGTCGGGGGAATTGGGTTTATCGGCCTGGTGGTGCCGCACATTATGCGTCTGTTATTAGGCCCTGCTCACCGCCTTCTGTTACCTGCCTGCTTATTGGCCGGGGCAATTACACTGCTCGGCGCGGATCTGTTTATAAGTAGTTTCTTTAGCAAGCAGGCAATCCCACTGGGGGTGGTCACTGCGGCATTAGGGGCCCCTTTCTTTCTGTTTCTTTTAATCAAACAGCGTTTTGTTCTGAGTTAGTGGAGTGCGCCATATGTCACCTTTAAGCTGTTCCAATCTGGTTTTTTCCTACGATAAAAAACCGTTATTAGAAAATATCAGTTTAGACTTTCAAGCCGGGCAGTTTGTCGGGTTGATCGGGGCCAATGGGGCGGGTAAAAGCACTCTGCTGCAGCTCCTGTTAGGTTTGATTAAGCAAAAGTCAGGGGCGGTGTCTGTTAATGGCCGCGATATTTATGCGCAAAAACGGCGAGATATTGCCAAACAGCTGGCCTTTGTTCCGCAATCAATTGAGCTGCCTTACGCTTTTAGCGCACAAGCCTTAGTGGCGATGGGCAGAAATCCCTATCTGGGGCCATTTGAGTTAGAAACAGCCGAAGACCAAATAATTATCCAACAAGCTATGTTGAAAACGGATATCGCCCATCTTAAAACCCGTTTAGTGACAACCCTATCCGGCGGCGAAAAACAGCGCGTTATTATCGCCCGCGCGCTTGCCCAGCAAGCCGCCACTATTTTACTGGACGAGCCGATTGCCAGCTTAGATATCTGCCACCAGATAGAAACGCTGCAATTAATTAGCTCACTGACCCAATCGGGAAAACTTGCCATCACTGCGCTGCATGATCTCAATCTCGCCGCCCGCTATTGCGATCGGCTTATTTTGCTGGGTCAAAAACCGGGCAGCAGCGCAAAAACAGTTATTGCAGATGGAGCACCTGAGCAGGTGCTGACAAAAGATAACCTGGCAAACTGTTTTTCTATTGAAGCAGATATTATCACAACCAATGGCGTCATTAGCTTGGCTAATATCAGACCACTAAAATATACTATCAGACAAAGCAATTGCGCGGCACACAGCACGTATTAATCAATCTGCTTTGCTCAGCAAGTTACTTAGCGTTAAACTGCCTATTCAGGGCAGGTAACCGAGTAGTTTAAATATTAATATCACTGCATAGATAATAGGAAGAACACAAAAATGGCACCGGACAGCGCACTAAATACGCTTGCAAACATCTTGAGTTTCGAGCAGATCCAACAGACGATGCCGCAATGGTTTCAGCAAGGCGGCATTGTCATGTGGTTATTGCTACTTGCCTCTTTTTTAACCACCACAGTGACATTAGAGCGTTTTTTTGGCTGGACAAAGTACTACTTAACACGCGAGCGTACTGTATTGCATGACTGTTTTAGCGCATTAAATAGACATCAAAAAAGAGATGCATTGCTGCATTGCCAAAAACTCGACACCCCCGCGTTGAATATGCTTGCGCGCGGCATAAATGCGCTGCCTTTTCCGCCCAATGAGATAATGGAGTCCTATGCGGAAAAACAGATAAGTTTAATGTCACGCGGACAATCATTGCTCGATACCGTTATCACTCTTGCGCCTATGCTTGGCATTTTAGGCACCGTGCTGGGGATTATCGATTCATTCAATATTTTGAGTTTACAGGGCGTTGAAAATCCAACCGCCGTTGTCGGGGGCATTGCACAGGCACTTATTTCAACTGCAATGGGGCTTTGTGTCGCACTATTAGCGCTATTACCTTACAACCTGTTCCGCTCTTTTATTCAAAAATTAACCTTACACCTTGAGAGCAGCGGCAGTGAATTTTATCATGTCTGCCATCAAAAGAGTCTGATCACCAATAAGATCAGTGAAATAATGAAAACGCAAGAAGCCAGTCACACCACTAAGAACAAAATAGATAGTGTCTCCAGAGACTATGAATTGAAAGAAGGGTCAGATAAAGTAAAGGGTAAGCTTAATGCTGAGATTCAAGCTATTCATAAAACCACACAAAAATCGGTCATTGAGATGTACGCGAATGCAATTGATAATCGGGACGAATTAAAACAGAGTGAGCCTGCTACCGAGAAAGTGCAATGAAATTAAGTAAATCACGTTTTCAACAACCCGCGCGGATTGAACTACTGCCGCTGATTGATGTAATTTTTTTACTGCTTATTTTTTTTATTTTCGTGATGCTAAAGATGACTATGCAAAGCAGCATTAAGGTTGATCTACCGCAATTAGTTGAGAGTACGCAACAAACAAAAAAGATGCTGACAATTAGCATAGATGCTGACAACCAAGTTTTTGTTAATGAGCAGAGCAGTAGATTGCAAGATGTTGTAACGCAGGTAAGCACTCTGCAACAAAAAAACAGGCTGCCTATATTGATTAGAGGTGATCAGCAATCTGACTTAGGTGTGGCTTTAACCATTTTAGATAAACTGCGGTCAGCAGGGTTTAAACAGCTTGCCTTTGCAACGAAAAAAGATAAAAAGAGATAACTACCTTTATGAAACAGATTGGTCACTACTTCCCATTTTTTGTGCTAACTATCCTACTTTACGGATGGTTTTTTTATTATCACAATCAATCAACCATGCTCACTCCCCTGCCATTACATTCCGGTGAGCAAGCGGTGCAGCTGCAACTTCTTGAGATGGAAGAGATAACAGAAGAACGAGCAGAAGAGTCTGAACTGCAGAATAAAGAGTTTGTAGCAGAAGAGAAAAGTGAGCCTGAAGTTAAAGCAGAAAGTGAACTCACAACAAAGCAGACAGATAACAGCGAAACAATTCCAACAGTAGAAAATAAAGAAGTTATCACTGCACCTGCAAACTTGTTAGTAGAGGATATCGACTCGCAAAATCTCTCTGAAATAAAAATAGCCAATCAGGCACTGCAGGAAACGATTCAGAAAACTGCCGCCAGCAGTGATGCTATGCTAAAAGCGGAATTATTTGAGGCCGATTTTCACTTGGATCTGCCTGCGCCACCCGCTGCTCAAAGAACCGCGCAAAATAAACAGGCTGAAACGCCAGCAGTGAACAGCAAAAAAGTTAAGACGATGCTTTCCTCAGCACCATCGAGTGAGAGTGAAATATTACAAGCGCCACAAAAACCTAAGCATATTTTCAAAAAACAGCCCGCAGTCAGCCCCTCTAGTGAGAGCGACCAAGGTGTGCTGCAGGAAGCGATAGTGGTATCCGGCAATAAACCTGTCTACCCCAAACGGGCAATCTTACGTAATCAGCAAGGCCGAGTCATCGTAAAACTAACGGTCACCACCAGAGGGAAATCGAAAGATCCAGAGATTATAACCTCAAGCGGCCACACCGTTTTAGACGATGCGGTACTCGATTTTATTAAGGGCGAACTGTTTATGCCCGCACATCAAGGTGAAGAGAAAATTACCACACAACAAATTTTTTCATTCCGTTTTGAACTTAAATAACAGGCTGAGCACTATAATAACCTATTATTTAACGGACTATTTCTCGTCATCTATTGGCATCGGGCCACAGAGCAATTAAGCTAATTTTTATGGGTAGGAAGTATGAGTAAAATAAAACTGTCAATTGATCGCCTGACCCCAGGTTTGTATATTAAACTGCCCTGCTCATGGACCGCTCACCCGTTTCTTTTCGGTAGCTTCAAAATACAAGATAAGGAGCAAGTCAACGTACTGCAATCATTAGATTTTAAGCATGTATTATTTTACCCGGAAAAAAGCGACTGCTATCCTCTCCCCGTCAATACCGATAAAGCCCCAGAGAAAAGTGATGCCCAGAAAAAGATCTATTTAAAGGCGTTATGGGCAGAAAAAGAGCAACGAGTTGAAGAACAACAGCTCTATATTCACAATTTAAGAAAATGCGAAAATGATTTCAAACAGTCTCTGTCGGCAGTGCGCGCCATTAATTTGAAACTGGAAAATCAAGCGACATTCGCATTAGAAGATGCTAAAGAACTAATCACTGGCACCATCAGTAAATTAAATGCCAATGACAATGCTGTTTTACATTTAATGGAAGAGGGAAAAGAGGGCGATAAATACCCTTGCCATATTTTTCATGTGGCTATCTTAGCGCTGATGCTGGGTAAGGCATTGGCATTATCAGAGCAAGAACTAATCCATTTGGGGTTAGGCGCGCTGTTCCACGATCTCGGCAAAAATAAAATTCCCAATCAAATTATCTATAATAACCCCAACATCACCACGGCGGAAAAAAACTATCTGAAAATGCATGTCCGTTATGCGTTGGATAAAATTAGTTATATCCCCAATTTCCCCACTCCAGTAACCGAAATTATCAGCCAACACCATGAATATCTTGATGGCAGTGGCTACCCGAAAAAACTAAGCGGTACACAGATCAATCAATTAACCCAGATTATCACTATTGCCAATGAATATGACAACCTCTGCAATCCAATGGATAAACACCCGGCCCGTTCCCCCTACCATGCTTTATCGTATCTTTATAAAAACAAAAATAAGCAGCTCAACCAAGAGGTATTAGGTTTATTAGTTAAGGAGCTAGGGATTTACCCGCCAGGCTCTATTGTGCAGCTCTCTAATGGGAAAATAGCCTTAGTGATAAGTGTCAGTCGCGATAATATTCTGCAGCCGAATGTACTGATTTTTGACCCTTCAATACCTAAAAATAACGCCCCTATTATTTCAATAGGTAAATTAAAGTTAAAAATAGAGAAGGTTATTTTACCCACTCAATTACCTGAAAATATTAAAGAATATTTAAATCCGCGGGCGCGTATAAACTATTATTTTGAACACACTGAGCACGGCTAGGCTGACAATAAAAGACAGGTGGACTTCTATTGTATACCACCTCCACAATCTGTTTTCCGAGGAAAGGATGTTACTGATTTTTTGGTAATATTCATAAAAGTGTCACCAATAGTTCTTATTATTATTGTAATAATTCATAATAATAAGAAGAGCAGATGAAAAATTTAACCGAACTATCGCTTGATATAATTATTCAAAGCAAAAAATTAAGCGTATATTTTCAGCCTGTTATTGAAAATTATGGGCATACTATTTTTGGCTATGAAGCATTAATCCGTGGTCCAGTTAATAGCTCTTTACACTCCCCTGTCTCTCTCTTTGAAGCCGCCCGTCAACAAGGCCGGTTAGTGGAACTCGAGTTATTGTGCCGCGAATTATCAATACTTCAATTTAAATGGCTTAATCTTCCCGGTAAATTATTTCTCAACGCCAGCCCGGAAACACTCTTCCAGCCTAATTTTCGTTCAGGGCGCACCTTAAATTTACTCGCAAGAATAGGTCTTGATCCGAGCCGTGTTGTCATTGAATTAACCGAGCACAGTCCCTTAGAAAATTATGAGGTGGTTCGGGATGCCCTGAAACATTATAAAGAGATGGGATTTGAAATTGCCATGGATGATTTAGGCTCTGGTTATTCAGGGCTGCGTATGTGGTATGAGCTACGTCCTGATTACGTGAAAATTGACCGCCATTTTATGTGTGATATTGACACTGATAAAGTAAAGCAGCAGTTTGTAAATTCAATAAAAAACATTGCGCAAGAGTTAAACTGCAAAATTATTGCCGAGGGTGTTGAAACAGAAAATGAGTACCGCTTTATAGAAAAGATGGGGCTGCAATTTTGTCAAGGTTACTATATAAGCCGCCCGGCATTATTACCGTTAAGGCGCATACCTGACAGCCTATTTAGCGACAATGTTATCACCATAGAATCCACAAAGAGTGTAAATAGCGCAACTATGGTTAATCAATTATTGCAGAATGTTGATGCGATTAGCCCCTCGACCACAGTTGAATATTGCGCCGATATATTTAATCAGTATCCTCATTTAGAAAGCATACCCGTGGTTGAAGAGAAAAAAGCGATCGGTTTACTGCGCCGCAACAGCCTGACTAATTTGCTCTTTACGCAATACGGCCGCGAGCTATCAGGTAAAAAAAGTATTGCCTCATTGGTTGACAGTCAGGTGCTTGTCTTAGAAAGTAGCTTATCTATCGAGCAAGCCAGTATCTTAATTAGCGGTCAAATTGACAGGCAGAAAGCACTTGAGTTTATTATTAGCAGTAAAGGCGAATACCAAGGCGTTGGCTCAGTTATTGATCTTCTTAGAGAGGTCACTCATCTGCAGATAAATAACGCGCGTTATGCCAATCCGTTAACCTTACTGCCCGGCAATGTGCCTATCAGTAAGGAGCTAGATAAACGTCTGCAATTGAGCCGTCCATTTGTTATCTGTTATATCGATTTAGATAATTTCAAACCATACAATGATCACTATGGTTATGAAAAAGGTGATCAAATTATTCTCGGCCTTACTAATATATTACGCCAGGGTCTTACTCACAGTGATGATTTTATCGGCCACATAGGTGGAGACGATTTTATTATGATTTTATCGACGGATAATTGGCATGCACAGTGCAGTAAAATACTTGATTGTTTTTCTGAATGGGTTCGCCACCAATATAGCCCGGAGCATCAGGTGATGGGCGGGATAACGGGCGAAGATCGGGCAGGTAACTTACAATCTTATCCTTTGCTGAGTGTGTCAATCGGTTGTGTCCGTTTGCCGCCGAAAATTTGTACCAGTCATCACGATGTGGCCGTATTAGCAACCTATGCAAAATCGATGGCTAAAAAGATCAGAGGCAACTCATTATTTGTCTATGATAGCCCGCAAACAGCGAACCCTTTGCAAGAAAAAGTCAGTTAAATTTTAGATAAACTTATTGAGCATAGGGTGTGACATAAGCTGCTATATCGACTCGCCTGCTGTTTAGATATCTGACAGAAGACTATTTTCTTTGCCTCTTCACAGAGGGATTACAGCCCCTCTGACCGATAGGCAGCAAAACAATATTAATCAATAGAGGCTAAGTCGCCGCGATCTTCGAGCCACTCTTTACGATCACCGGCACGTTTTTTAGCCAGCAGCATATCCATCACCTCCATCATTTTATCCGCATCTTCGATGGTTAACTGCACTAAACGCCTAGTATTAGGATCCATAGTCGTTTCGCGCAATTGCAATGGATTCATTTCACCCAATCCTTTAAAGCGCTGCACATTGACTTTGCCGCGTTTTTTCTCCGCTTCGATGCGATCTAAAACCCCATCTTTTTCTGCTTCATCCAGTGCATAAAAAACCTCTTTACCAACATCGATTCGGTATAAAGGCGGCATCGCCACGAACAGATGGCCGGCGTTCACCACAGAGCGAAAATGCTGCACGAACAGAGCGCAAATAAGGGTCGCGATATGCAATCCATCCGAATCGGCATCAGCAAGGATACAAATTTTTCCATAACGTAAACCCGACAGATCCGAGGAGGCGGGATCAATTCCTATGGCTATCGATATATTATGGATCTCTTCAGAATTTAAAATAATATCCGAGTCATCTTCCCAGGTGTTTTTGATTTTCCCGCGCAGCGGCATAATAGCT
Organism: Psychromonas sp.; assembly: GCF_047632995.1. Taxonomy (GTDB): domain Bacteria; phylum Pseudomonadota; class Gammaproteobacteria; order Enterobacterales; family Psychromonadaceae; genus Psychromonas. The sequence continues at coordinate 40,438 of NZ_JBLIEK010000010.1, read as the reverse complement.
TGGAACTCTCGATCGCGCGCTTGCTTAGCCGAGCCACCCGCAGAGTCACCTTCCACCAAAAACAGCTCACCGCGCAGCGGTTCTTGCGTTGAACAGTCGGTTAATTTTCCTGGCAAGGCAGGGCCTTGAGTGATCTTTTTACGGGCGACTTTTTTACTTTTTCGGGTACGTGTGGTGGCATTATTAATACAAAAATCAGCCAATAATTCCGCTTCATTTACATTGGCATTAAGCCATAGACTAAACGCATCTTTTACAACGCCGGAGACAAACGCGGCGCACTGCCTTGATGAGAGACGCTCTTTGATCTGTCCTGCAAATTGCGGCTCTTTAATTTTAACTGACAGAACATAAGCACATTTATCCCAGATATCTTCTGGCGTTAATTTTAACCCCCGTGGCAGCAGGTTGCGGATATCACAAAACTCACGCATTGCATCTAACAACCCCTGTCTGAAACCGTTAACATGCGTCCCTCCCTGTATGGTTGGGATAAGATTAACGTAACTCTCAGCAATTGAATTACCGCCTTCGGGCAACCAAACCACAGCCCAATCCGCTATTTCTCTATTGGCCGAGAATCTCCCCACAAAGGGGGTTGAAGGTAACAGTTCATTTTCAGAAACAGCTTCGAGCAGATAATCATTTAAACCGTCTTGATAGCACCACTGATAATCATTTTTATTAACTTTATCTTTAAATTTGATGGTTAAACCTGGGCACAGAACCGCTTTGGCTTTTAATATATGTAACAGACGTGAAACTGAAAAACGGGCACTATCAAAATAATGAGGATCAGGATGAAAATGTACACTTGTACCGGTATTGCGCTTGCCGCAACTGCCGGTAACCTGTAGCTCTTCGACCTTATAGCCATTTTCAAAGGCAATTTCATAAATTTGCGCATCACGACGTATGGTTACATTGACCCGTTTTGATAAGGCATTGACCACAGAAATACCAACGCCATGCAAGCCGCCTGATATTTCATAATTTTTACCTGAGAATTTACCGCCGGCATGCAGTTTACAAAAAATCAGCTCAACCCCTGAAATCCCCTCTTCAGGATGAATATCAACAGGCATACCTCGACCATCATCCGTTACTTCAAGTGACTGATCTTCATATAAAACAACTTGAATTGCAGTGGCGTGACCTGCTAATGCTTCATCGATACTATTATCAATAACCTCTTGAGCCAGGTGATTTGGGCGGGCAGTTTCTGTGTACATCCCAGGGCGGTGACGAACGGGATCAAGACCGTTTAAAACTTCAATGGAATCTGAATTATACTGTTCGCTCATGCTTACGCCTATTTTGAAAAATAAAATGATTGTATCGAATCTCACGCCGCGCGTAAGGAAATAAATATTTACCTATAATGATAACAATTTGCAGGGAAGCTTCCTACTTAAAATACCATAGCGTATTGCTGTTTTCCGTGACTTTCACAACGAGCCGATCTAAAGCAGTTGCGACTTTAGAATAAAAATTTAATGATCTGCGGAAGATAACGCTCAAAACCTATAAAACCATGATCTCCCCCCTGTTCACAGCTTATTTTACACTGTTTATATTTTTCCAGTGCCTCGCGATAATCGAGAACCTGATCCTCTTCCTGCAATAAAACCCAGCATTGTTCAGATGTCCCTTTAAACGGGACTTGTAATGCTTTTAATTGAGTTAGGTATGTTGCATCAATCAGATAGTTTTCTGACGTATGGGGGTGCTTTTGTGGCCCGGCATGTGATAATAAATGATAGGGAAAAACCGCAGGATTGATCAATAGCACTTTAACCTGATATTTCTGCGCGGCTTTAGTTGCCAAATAACCGCCTAATGAGCTCCCCATCAGCGCAATTTGATCATCTTTATATTGTTCAAAAACCGATTCAATGACGCGCCACATATCAGCAGGCAAGCAGGGAAGCTGTGGACAAATAAAGATTATTTCCGGGTGATAGGTCGCCAAATAAGACGACATTTGCACCACTTTTAATGATGCCGGTGAACTATGAAAACCGTGCAGGGCTAATAAAATTTTGGCCATGAAAGCAATTCCGATAATGAGGACTTTGGGGCGCAGGAAAATTTATCTATATCTAAGCGATCTGAAGATCCATATTCAGATCGCTTAGATATAGATAACTGATTATTGTTAATATCTGTTCACAATTTTAATCCGCATAACTAATTACATGGATTAAAATCAGTAACCTTTCGCATTCGCATCAACGGTAAATGCCCCCTGCTCTATTCGCTCCACATGGGTAGTGATATCCCCCTCTTTATTAAGAGATAAATACCGATAGCCAGGTGCCTGTGAATCAAGCGCAAAATCAATAGAATTGGGTTTGAACTGTACACAGGTTGACGGCGTTGTCATAAAGCAGACCCCATTTTTCAGGGTATCGCCAGCCTGATGGACATGGCCGGATAAAACAGCACGTACATTATCAAAAGCCCCTATTATATCTAGAAACTGCTGGCCATTTTTTAAGATATGCTGATCCAGCCATTTCGATCCCACAGGTAAAACATGGTGGTGGATGCAGATTAGGGTATGTTTATCTGGATACTCATTAAGCGCATCCTCTAAAAAACAGAATTGCTGATCGCTTAAGGCGCCATAGACAACACCTTCCACTTGCGAGTCGAGCATAATAATTTGCCAATAATCACTAATAATTTGTCTCGTTTGCGCAAGACCTTGTTGCAACAGGCTAGGTAACATCACCGCTTGTATATCGTGATTTCCAGGCAACCAGTAACAGGGCATATTTAAGGTTTTTATATGCGTTGTAAAATCAATATAGGATTGTTCTGAATGGTCTTGGGAAAGATCACCCGTTGATAAAACAGCCAGACACTCAGAGGAGTATTTTGATGCATGCTCAATAACAGCTTCATAGCTCTGCACCGTTTTTATACCAAGCAGATCTTTTTCTCTATCGGAAAAAAGATGGGTATCGGTGATCTGCAAAAGCGGCAAATCACCTTGTGCATTCACTTTTAATTGTGCGACTTGTTTCTTCATAACGCTCATATATTGGTTTAGACATCTTGTTAGCAGGTTATAAGTGATTATAAATCAAGCAATCAATTTGTAATTTACATAAGCACACAATTTTATCATTTGCTAACCCTTGATTAGCACTTAAAAAGCAAAAGTGTCGGCAATGCCTCATTTACATTGATATTTCGGCGAATAAAAAAGCAAAATTACAAATTTAGTCCCTTTTCTCTATTCAGTTCAAGCCATTGCAGTGCAATAATAGTGGCTGCGTTATTAATTTTCCCTTCAATAACCCACTGATAAGCAGTTTCTCTGGACAAAACATGAACGCGAATATCTTCACCTTCATCTACTAAACCATGAATGCCGCTGGCAAGACTACTGTCAACTTCTGCGATAAACAGATCTATCTGCTCTGTTGTTCCACCTGGGCTGACCAAGTAGTTCATAATAAATTGGCACGAGTTAATGGTTAAACCCGCCTCCTCGAGTGCCTCGCGTTTCACCACCTCTTCGGGGATCTCTCCTTCTTCAATGATCCCCGCCACCAACTCAAATAACCAGGGAGACTGTGTGCTTTGGATCGCCCCAAAACGAAATTGCTCAAGCAAAACCACTCGATCATTTTTGACATCATAAGGTAATACTGCGGCGGCATGGCCTCGTTCAAAAAACTCGCGCTGAATCTCTGCACTCCAACCACCAGCAAATAACTTATGTTGTAATGTATACTTATTACACTTAAAAAAACCTTGGTATAAAGGCTCTTTTTTTAGAATCCGCACATCATTTTTTGTATAACTTATCTGCTCTGCTGAACTTAAAACTGAATGTTCGTTCATTCTCTGCTATTCTCCCAAAATAAATATAAAATTCTAATATTTTATAATACACTTAAGCAATTGTATGCTCGTATATTTTTTAAACTATTTGATATTACTCTACAGGATTATTGGTCATGACGATAAAAAAGATTTCTCTTGCCACACTGATTGGTTTGTCTGCTTTTAGCTATGCAGTTAACGCAGATACCCTACAGCAGGTTTATGAAACGGCTAAGTTTAAAGATCCTCTGATTTTAAAAAGCAAAGCACAATATGACGTATATTTAGAAAAAACCACTGAGGCCAATGCCGCTTTATTACCTCAAATTGGGTTCGGGCTAAATACGGCTTATACTGATTCAAGCACCAATACAGCAACAAACTTTAACTACGGTGCGAACCTCTCTTTAAGTCAATCTCTTTATAACGGCTCTTACTGGCAACAGCTAGATCTTGCTGAAAAACAAGCGACTCAATATGCAACGGTTTACGGTTATGCCGCACAAGATCTGCTCTTTAGAACGGCAACAGCTTATTTCAATGTGCTCCGTGCAGATGAATCGGTAAAATCCGTGCAGGCGAACAAACGTGCAGTTGAGCGTCAGTTAGAGCAAACTAAACAGCGTTTTGAAGTGGGTCTGATTGCCATTACAGATGTCCATGAAGCACAGGCTGAGTACGATCGTACTAATGCCGATGAAATTATAGCGCAAAATAATCTGGTTAATTCCTATTACACCTTGCGTGAATTAACCGGGGAAGAGATCTACAATATCGCTTATCTAAATACCGATACCTTTGCAGCGCAAAAGTTACAGGGAGATGTGAAAGCCTGGTGTAATAAATCACTTGAAAACAACCTTAATCTGCATGGCAAGCGTATCGCCAAAGAGCTCGCTAAAATGCAAATTGAGTTAGCTCAAACAGGCCACCAGCCAACTTTAGATTTTACAGCCAGCTTAGGGTATAACAATACCGACTACGATGCAGCGGCTTCAACCGATATAGATATGAGTAATGCAACGGTTGGCCTTAACTTAAATGTGCCTATCTACACGGGGGGTAAAATCACCTCACTAGTTAAACAAGCACAATATAATTACATCATCGCCAGTGAAGATTTAGTGCAAGCATTCCGTAACACTGAATCAAAAGTCAGCAGTGGTTATAATAATGTGCGCGCATCAATCAGCTCAATTCAGGCTTACGAGCAGACCGTAACCTCCTCCACGAGCGCACTTGAAGCGACGAAAGCGGGTTTTGAAGTCGGGACACGTACCATTGTCGATGTATTAGATGCGACGCGTAACGTATACGCGTCAGAAAATCAGCTCGCCAATGCCCGTTATGACTACATTATCAATATGCTGCAGCTGAAATTTTCAGCAGGTACATTAGCAGAGCAGGACATCATAGATATTTCTGCAGGTTTAATTGAAAAATAAAAAAAGCCTAGCCTAAAAATAAAAACAACCAAAAAAAAGGAAAGCAAAATGCTTTCCTTTTTTTTCACAACAATAATTACACAGAGAAAAAGTTAATCAAATAACGCGCGTAAACTTGCAATACCTTTATCTGCCAGCTCTTTTTTCTGCTGATCCGTTTTTTTTCTTGGCCCGCTTTCCCAATCAAGATCATCTTGCGGTAATTCAAATAAAAAGCGACTGGGTGTCGGTTTAATCAACTCTCCATATTGATTGCGCTCTTTAGCCAGCGTAAAGGTTAACTCTTTCTGCGCGCGGGTAATACCCACATAAGCAAGACGGCGCTCCTCTTCAACATTATCTTCATCAATACTCACCTGATGCGGCAGAATCCCCTCTTCCATCCCTATCATATAAACAAATGGAAATTCCAGCCCTTTTGATGCGTGCAGCGTCATCAACTGCACTTGATCTAGCTCTTCCTCTTCTTCATTACGGGAAAGCATATCGCGCAGCGTTAAACGCGCCACCACCTGTTCAAGTGTCATCTCCTCATCAAGATCGTCCCCTTTAAGCATCTCAGTGACCCATTTAAATAGCATAGAGACGTTTTTCATGCGCATTTCAGCCGCTTTCGGGCTGGGGCTGCTCTCATACAGCCAGTCTTCGTAGCCTATATCACGAATAAGATCGCGTACCACATCAACAGGCTCTTCTCGCTTAAGGCGATTATTTAATTCAACCAACCAACGGGTAAAGGCTTGCAGTGACTGCAATCCTTTACCTGACAGGCTTTGCTCTAAGCCCATCTCAAAACTGCAGCTAAACAAACCACTATCACGAAGATTGGCGTAAGTGCCGAGTTTTTCCAAGCTGTTAGGACCGATACCTCGGCGTGGAGTATTGACCACGCGCAGAAAAGCATTGTCATCATCATGATTAACTAATAATTTAAGGTAAGCCATTATATCTTTGACTTCACTGCGTGCAAAAAAGGAGGTGCCACCACTAATGCGGTAGGGAATGCGATTTTCCATCAGCACTTTTTCAAGCAAACGGCTCTGATGGTTGCCCCGATAAAGTACCGCATAATCACTAAAAGCAGCACCGTTCATAAATTTATGGCCGGATAACTCCATCACTATACGCTGTGCTTCATGCTGCTCATTTTTAGCAAACAGCACTTTTATCGACTCGCCATAGGCAAGCTCGCTAAACAGACGCTTATCAAATTCATGAGGATTATTGGCAATCAATACATTAGCCGCTTTTAATACGCGCTGACTGGAGCGATAATTTTGCTCAAGTTTAACCACTTTTAGTTGCGGGAAGTCCTTTTGTAATAACAACAAATTTTCAGGCCGGGCGCCGCGCCATGAATAGATAGATTGGTCATCATCCCCCACTACAGTGAAGCGAGCACGCTCACCCACCAAGGCTTTAATTAATTCATACTGACTGGTATTGGTATCCTGATATTCATCGACCAGCAGATAACGGATCTTCTTTTGCCAGCGTAAACGCACCTCTTCTTTTAATGTCAGTAATAAGGTGGGCAGCACAATAAGATCATCAAAATCCAGCGCGTTATAGGCTTTTAGTTGGCGCTGATAAAGATCGTAACAATGAGCGAACAGCACGTCTCTTTCACCCTTGGCCTGTTTGATAGCTTGCGGCGGTAAAACTAACGCGTTTTTCCAATTAGAGATTTGCGTCACTAATGCTTTAAGCAGATCCGGATCTTCCTGTAGCTGTTTTTCAGTCAGCTCTTTTAACAGCGCCAGGGTATCTTGATCATCAAACAGGGTAAAACCGGCTTTCATGCCCAACGTTTTATATTCCCGTTTAATAATATTCAAGCCCAATGAGTGGAAGGTTGAGACCATCAAACCACGCGACTCTTTACGCCCAAGCGTTTTGCTAACACGTTCTTTCATTTCCCGTGCGGCTTTGTTAGTAAAGGTTACCGCTGCAATATTCTTGGCCTGGTAATCACAATGTTGTATCAGGTACGCAATTTTATTGGTAATAACACGTGTTTTACCACTGCCCGCACCCGCTAGAACAAGACAGGGGCCTGAGATCGTTTTTACTGCGGCGTCTTGTCCGGGGTTAAGTTTCATGGTCTTTCCTAAATAGATTTACATAATTTCAAGAAGGATATATTACGTCAGTTTGCCCATAATACCAACGTCCGTATAAGCTCCCAACAGCAACGTGTATATCAGGCGAACAGATAAAAGATGCGATTAAATTGCATTTAATCATTGCATAATCAGATGAATACACGATAATGAACGTTCATTCACTATTGGTGCATTATGGATAACAAACGAAAAAAAATATTAGCCGCCGCCGAAGTTTTACTCGCAGAACGTGGTTTCTACGGATTGTCGATGAAAGCTCTTGCTGACTCGGCGGGCGTTGCGGCGGGCACTATCTATCGTTATTTTGAAAACAAAGAGGATCTGATTGACCAGCTACATCAGCATGTTACAGAGGAGATCGCCGCGGTTACTTTTGCAGGATTGCATGAAGGGCTCAGTGAAAAAGAGAAATATATTCTCTGCTGGCGTAATACTTACCAGTCTGTATTAACAAATCCGAACCGTTTGATTGCCGTCTCTATGCTTTTTCTAAGACCTTGCGTACAAGGAGAAGAGATGCTCTCTTGTAGCAATCATCACTTTGCTCCACTGTTTAATATTTATGAGAAAGGCATTCGTGAGCATATATTTTATGACTTTCCTGTACTGGCCTTGCTTTCATTAAGCTTTGAATCGTCCCTTAATCTGGCAAAAAAAGTGATGAATCAAAGTATCGACAAGCCTGACGAACAACTTATTACACAAATAATAGACGCCTCTTGGCAGGCAATTTTAAAACCCACAACTTAAATTATTTTTAAAGGTACTGAAATGAAAAAATGGATCGCTTCGGCAATATTACTGGCAATACTGGTATTCGGTAGTGTGATTGGTTTTAATATGTTTAAAGCTTCAAAAATTAAAGAATTTCTGGCTAACCGCCCTATTCCTGAATTTCCCGTCACCAGCGAAACTATCAAGCTGCAAGAGTGGACACCTCACCTTCGTGCAATTGGTTTTATCGAACCCATTCAAGGCGTTAATATCGCCAATGAAGTAGCGGGTAAAGTAGCGCGCATCAATTTTGAATCGGGACAAAAACTCAAAGCGGGTGACCCACTTATTTACCTTGATTCAGAAGTAGAAGTCGCCAACTTGAAAGCCGCCCAAGGTCGTATGCCAGCAGTTGAACGCAACTACAAACGTATGAGTGCATTATTAGGGAAGGGATCGGTTTCACAAGGTCAGGTCGATGATGCAGAAGCGGAATTCTTAGCCTTACAGGGCCAGATAGAAAGTTATCAGGCCACTATTAGTCAGCGCGTTATCCGCGCACCCTTTGATGGCATTACCGGTTTAAGAAACGTTTTCTTAGGTAGTTATTTAACCGCAGGGTCAAATATCGTGCGTTTAGAAGATGTCAGTAAAATGCGTCTTCGTTTCACTGTTCCACAAAACGATCTCAATAAAATTCATATCGGTCAAGCACTCAATATTTTTGTGGATGCCGAGTCTGATACCCCTTTCACAGGGACGATTTCAGCGATTGAACCAGCAGTTAATTATCAAAGTGGCCTGATTCAAGTGCAGGCGGATATTCCCAACAAAGCACAAAAGCTACGTTCAGGTATGTTTGCCAAGGCCAATATCATTTTACCGACACTGATAACCCAGATTATCATTCCAGAAACCGCCATTAACTATACCCTTTATGGGGAAACCGTTTATCTGCTAAGTGAACAAAAAAATAAAACGGGTGATAAATTTTTACAAGCCGACCAACGCATAGTTACCTTGGGTAAAAGCAAAGATGGTTCAATACATGTATTAGAAGGTTTAAGTGAGAGTGATCTGATTGTAACAAGCGGCCAAGTACGTTTAAGTAATGGTGCCCATGTGAAAGTCATTGAATCCGATATTTTAAATAAACCAGCTGAAATTCCAACGCTATAAGGGATATGATGAAATTTACTGATATATTTATACGCCGTCCTGTACTGGCGATATCGCTGAGCTTATTGATCGTTTTGTTAGGTCTGCAAGCATTAACTAAAATGCAGGTACGCGAGTACCCGACTATGACCAATACTGTTGTCACTGTATCCACCAGTTATTACGGAGCCAATGCGGATCTTATTCAGGGATTTATTACGCAACCGATTGAACAGGCGATTGCGCAAGCAGACAATATCGACTTTATCACCTCACAAAGCCACATGGGCAGCTCCAGTATTAAAGTGTATATGAAGCTTAATACCGATCCAAATGGTGCCGTTGCCGATATTCTTGCCAAGGTAAACAGTGTGCGCTCACAATTACCCAGTGAAGCGGAAGATGCGACCATTAGTATGAGTACAGGTTCAAGCACTTCGGTTATTTATATCGCTTTTTCCAGTGAACAGCTCAATGCCAGCCAGATCACCGATTACCTCGAGCGTGTTGTTAAACCTCAGTTTTTCAGCATCAACGGTGTAGCTAAGGTTAACCTTTACGGTGGTACCAAGTTTGCGATGCGTATCTGGCTTGATCCTGAACGCATGGCCGGATTTAATCTGACCACGAAAGAGGTTGTTCAAATTCTGCAGGCAAATAATATTCAGTCGGCAAGCGGCCAGGTAAACAGTTACTACACCCTGTTTAACGGTAATACCGAGACACAGGTAACAACGGCTGCTGAATTAGAAAACCTGATTATTGCAACACGCGAAGATGGTAAGGTTGTCCGTCTGCAGAATATTGCCCGTGTCTCATTGGAAAAAAGCCATGATGTTACCCGCACAATGGCGAACGGTAATGAAGCAGTGGTGGTCGCCATTGATTCAGCACCCACAGCCAACCCGCTCGATATCACAGCGGGTGTGCGTAAAATGCTGCCCGGATTAGATAAAAACAATCCAAGTTCCATCAAAATGAATGTGCTCTATGACTCCACTCTGGCCATTGAAGAGTCGATTTCAGAGGTAATTAAAACGATTGTTGAAGCCGGTCTGATTGTATTGCTGGTAATGATCCTGTTTTTGGGATCGTGGCGTGCGGTTCTTATTCCTATTATTACCATTCCCCTATCATTAATCGGTGTACTTGCCGTTATGCAGCTGTTTGGTTTCACCCTTAACCTGATGACCTTACTGGCAATGGTGCTGGCTATCGGTCTGGTTGTCGATGATGCGATCGTTGTGGTGGAAAATATTGACCGCCATCTCAAAGCAGGAGAAGATCCTTTCCGCGCAGCTATTATTGGTACACGTGAAATTGCAATGCCGGTCATTTCAATGACCATCACGCTTGCAGCTGTATACGCTCCTATCGCATTAATGGGCGGTATCACAGGCTCACTGTTCACAGAGTTTGCACTAACGCTTGCCGGCTCAGTATTTGTGTCCGGTATTGTTGCATTGACCCTTTCGCCCATGATGTGTAGCAAATTACTTACAAGCAACCATCAAGCAAACCGTTTCGAACGCGCTGTAGAATCAACTCTATCAGGATTAACTGACCGTTATTCACGCCTGCTTGATAAGGTAATGACGCGGCGTCCTGCGGTTATCCTTTTTGCTTTATTAGTGCTTATCTCTTTACCTTTTCTTTTTAACTCTATTCCTGCTGAACTGGCACCGAAAGAAGATAAAGGCGTATTGATGATGATGTCTAAAGCGCCTGCCAATGCCAACCTTGATTATATTCAAAACAGTATCGGCGCGATAACCGACGAGGTAGCCAAACAACCAGAAGTGCATAGTACCCTGGCAATCTCAGGCATTCCCAATGCTAACCAGGCATTTGGTATCGCCATTATGAAACCTTGGAGTCAACGCGATAAAAATCCCAAACAGCTTGCGACCGCATTAACGCCTATGTTTAACAGTGTCGCATCAGTGGCAACCACAGCCTTTCAGATGCCCGAATTGCCTGGCTCATCAGGAGGTCTGCCAGTACAATTTGTGATCACCACTGGCAACTCCTTTGAGAGCTTAGTCAGTATCGCCAGTGATATATTAGCTGCAACACAAGCAAACGCTAACTTTGTTTATTCTGAGCTGGATTTGGCCTTTGATTCTGCAACCATGAATATCAAAATTGACAGAGATAAAGCCGGTGCTTACGGCGTAACAATGCAAGATATTGGTATTACATTAGGCACCTTGTTAAGTGACGGTTACTTAAACCGCATCGACCTTTATGGCCGCAGTTACGAAGTGATTGCACAGGTGGAACGAAAATATCGTTTATCGCCAGATAAATTGGGTAATTTTTATGTGCGCGCTAAAAATGGCGATATGCTACCGCTTAGTAGCCTGATCACCATTGATGTGACAGCTGAGCCGCGCTCTTTACCTCACTTTAACCAGCTCAATAGCGCAACAATTGGCGCTGTATTAGCCCCGGGCGTTGCTATGGGTGATGCTATTGATTTCTTTGAAGATCTAGCAACAACAAAATTGCCACAAGGTTACCGCCATGACTACCTTGGAGAGGCGCGCCAGTTTGTATCTGAAGGGGGGGCGTTATACATGACCTTTATCTTCGCTATTTTGATTATCTTCTTAGTACTGGCTAGCCAGTTTGAAAGTATCCGAGATCCGTTAGTTATCTTAATGACAGTACCGCTTGCTATCAGTGGCGCGTTAGTTGCTATGGCTTGGGGTGCTGCGACCATGAATATCTACACCCAAGTGGGGCTAATAACCTTAGTAGGGTTAATCACTAAGCACGGTATTTTGATTGCGGAAGTTGCAAAAGAGGAGCAGTTACATCATGGTCTAAACCGCATCGATGCAGTTAAAAAAGCGGCAACGGTTCGTTTGCGTCCTATTTTAATGACCACAGCCGCCATGGTTGCTGGCCTGATTCCGCTGCTCTTTGCAAGCGGTGCTGGTGCTGTAAGCCGTTTTGGTATCGGGATCGTGATTGTGGCCGGTTTGTCGATTGGTACCTTGTTTACCCTATTTATTCTACCTGTAATTTATTCTTTTATAGCAAGCTCTCACAAAACAAGTGAAGTGTTTGATGAAACAATAAAGCACAAGGTACATGAATAATTGAGCAAGCAGATTAACGATTAATAGAAGGCCTTAACGTTTTGCGTTAAGGCCTTTTTTTATCCCTTGAAAAACGCAAAGTATTAAGAAAAAAGATCTCATCTTTTTCACGAAAATAACCACACCTATTTTTTATTAGTTAACCCGTACTGCGCGCAATGCTGCCAGGAAAAACAAAAGAGCAATCGTCGATTGTTGTTACAGAAGAAACAAAACACAACATGGTTAATGTTCAAGAAGGCTATAGTGAGATGTTTGCAAGCGATAGTAAAATAGAAAAAGGAGCAGTCTTGATTGAGCCTAATAAGCTTAATCAAACCGTCGAGCAGTTATTGTTAAATAATAAGAAGTTAATATTTCGGCTTACTTTTAGGTACGAGATTAAATCACTTAGTGGCACAATCGAGATGAATTTTATATTGTAATCACGCTCAACTGCTTAAAAAAATGGTACTCACAGCATCTACCTGCATAAATTAACAAAGATGATTGTTAATATGCATTTTCCCCACCAAAGCCTTTAAAAATGGTTAAAAATAGTATTTTCAAATCCAACCCAAGCGACCACTTTTGTATGTAATGCAAATCAAATTCAACACGTTTCTCCATCTTTTCAAGAGTGTCCGTTTCCCCTCGCCATCCATTTACTTGTGCCCACCCGGTGATTCCCGGTTTCACTTTATGCCTCAGCATATAAAACTGCACTTTACCGCGATATTCTTCATTATGTGAAACCGCATGTGGTCTAGGCCCAACAAGAGACATCTCTCCACGCAATACATTAAAAAACTGCGGAAATTCATCTAAAGATGAGCGGCGCAAAAAAGCCCCCAAAGGCGTAATTCGCGTATCATTTTTGGTGGCTTGTACGACTTGTTCATTATTTTCCATTACATACATGGATCTAAATTTCCAAACAAGTATCTCTTCCCCCCTTAACCCATAACGGAGCTGTTTAAACAAAACTGGCCCTGGAGAGGTAGCCTTGACAGCCAAGGCTATCAATAACAATGGGATGGCAATAACACAAAGAATAATAAGGCTTCCTACAATATCTTCTGTACGCTTAATCCAGCTTTTAGCTCCCAAGAAAGGCGATTCATAAACGCTCAACGTATCAACATCCCCCACATGTTCAACACGAGAACGAATCAAATTAGACATAAAAAAGTTAGGCAAATAGTGCACATCAACGGTTGTATCACCTAATAATAATAATATATCTGCAATACGTTTTTCTGCTTGTAAAGGAAGCGCAATAAACAAAATATCTACACGTCCATCTCGCGCTTGCGTAATGGCATCTTCAACCAGCCCAACCACATCTTGGTTTAAATCCTGATGTACTCGATCTAAAGAACGATCATCATAAACACCGACTAACTCATAACCTAACCCATCGTTATTTTTTATTTCTTTAAATAAATTAGCAGCAGAATCTGTCGCGCCAACAATCGCCACCTTCTTAACAAAGTAGCCCGATTTACGGAATGATTTTATACATTGACGTTGCAATACCCGCCAAAACAAACTAAATAAAATACTAAACATAAACCATAAAACGATAGTGACACGCGAAAAACCTTCTGACTCTTTCAGTAAAAAAGCGAGCGTAACCGCCACTAAAAAAGCGGTACAGATGCACAGCCCTACTCTTATAAACATCTCTGAAAAACGATCTATTCGCCTTGAGCGATATAGTTCAAATGATTCAGACAGATACAAAAAACACACGGAAATAATTAACTCGGCAATAAGATATTCTTGACCTAAAGAAACGCCATATAAATAAGCCGCTAAAGGAAGACTTAGAAATAAAATTGATAAGTCAATTAATCGATAGAGAAATGAGTATGAGTTTGACTTAGATGTGAAAATTTTCTGTAATGGCGCCACATTAATTCCTTTTAACTCCAAAACCAATTAGTTATACAACTGTCCCCAGAATTTAAACAACTATAAATATACCAGATTGAATAGAAAAAAACGATTAATAACAACACAGTGTGATCACAACATCTGATTTGTCATTATTTAATCGTCATTTAATGAAAGTAGATTTTGACTTCTATTGCATGGTTAACCCGGCAAACATTATTTGACTATAGCTTCCAATATTGTCAACAGGTTTTATATCAATATGCGCATCCCCTAAAAATTCAAAATCAACGCGAATATAAAACCACGTACGCCCACGACTTAATTCGATTGGATGAGTCTCGCCATTAATCAGCAGTTGAAGCTGTGCTTGACCATCTATCCACGCCCCTGCTTTTAAAAACAATGAAGTAGAAACTATTTGCTCACTACTGTTTTTTAAATCAATAGAGATAACATTATCCTCATTCCAACCCATTCCGGTATAACCCGTCGCGACCACTGAACCATTATCAATAAATGAATAGGTTTTATCTCGGTACTTAGCCGTTCCTTGGTAATCAATCGCAATCACCTCTCCATTACTCAAATGTTCATTACCGGAAATAAAATCGGAGGTCATATATTTAACATTGCTCACATCAATATTCGCGCGATCAGAGAGGCTGATATTGCTTAGTGAGGCAAAGCTGGGGATGCTCTTTTTATTCAGAACAACACCTGCAACACCTAAAGCACTGTAGCCACCAAAATCACCAACAGGGTTGATTTTTACATTCACTAATTGATCAAAGGCGATATCAATTTTCAGATAATGCCAAGTATAGCCTTTAGGTATGGAGATAAGCTCACTCGTATCGCCAGCCGTTATTAAAAACGCGGTAGGTTCAGAACTCCAGACTCCAACCGACATATATAATGACGCAACCTGAGAATCGCCATTACCGTTAAGTGAAAAACTCATACTATTTGATTCATTATAACGCATTGAAACATAGCCACTATCAATGTCACTGCCTTGCTCTTGAAATGTAAATAGAGCAGAATCTTGATAAGACAAGTTCCCATCTTGAATCGTATATTCAATATTTTCTACGTCATCTTTGCTAAAATCACCGTTATAAGTTGTATCACTCTTAAAACTATACAGCTCTCGTCCCGCTAGCTCGATAACATCAGGTTTTGCAATAAACTGGCCGCTAATCGTTGCACTGCCCATCATCGGTGGCAAGGTGATGTTCGATGCGTTATCTGTCTCATTTGATGTGTCAGAAGCATTTGATGTATCAATACAATATTCTTGGGAATAGGCAGTACCGGCCTGATTAAAGGCACCAATTCTGTAGCAGTAAGTAGTTTCTGCAACAAGATTAGAATCTGTATAAGATATTACATTTGGATTTAATCGGGCCACCACTACAAAATCACCATTTTCTTTTCGCTCAACAACAAAACCATCCTCATCATCAGCATCATCTTGCCAAGTTATATCCGCCTCAATACCACTACCAGCGGTGGTGTTGATCTGGTTAACCACGTATATTTGATATTCTTGCCATAATTTATAGCTAACAAAAACACCCAAAAAAAGAGCGGAAACTATCAATATCTTTCTTGATGAAGAGAGGTTTCCCCATGAATGACTTGCAATAGTTCGCTGTGTTTTATTGAACATAGCCGATTTCCCCTTTTTTATTTAATAACGTCGTTAACAAAAAAAATAAGAACGGACTAATATTATAGCGATAAAATAGCTTAGTCGCACTCCAGAACAGCAAAAAACCTCTCATCCTCTTGACACACCCCGTTAATCTAGACGAGATATCAGTTCTATTTTATTGATATACAGGATAATTGGCTCTTTTAAATGGTACATATAAAAATCAACACCGGCTATGTTGCCTAAATCTATCTCTCTTTCTTTCGGCGAATTTTTTATTTCGGCTAAAGCCACCTTATGTTCATTCCATCCAGAATCGATCATTAACCATTTCCCAAACCTATCATTTGGGTCAGGTTTTGATTTGTTATAAATTTTGTCTGTGATGATAAGTCTAACTTTAAGTGGGTCTTGGTTAGGATTGAAAAATGAAAACTTAATCTGTTTATACCCTTGCCAATCACCTGCAAAAAAACGTAATACTGCACGGCTATCCATTTCCGCAGCAAAGGTGACTTTCATTAACGTTCTATCTGCAACCCTTGTTTCAGATAATTCATTTGAATTTACCATTAATAATGGCAGATCTGCTTTCCAGCGGGTCAATTCAGAGGGATTATCAAATTTAGCAATGGTTGGAAAGTCCATATGCAGCTCATATTCATCTTTAATCACCTGCATTGCTGGAAACGTTAGGTAGAAAAAAAGAGTAATATAGAGGAAACGAGAAGCAATTAAAAACATGTTGTTTTTGTTAAAATTGCCAAAAAACAGGTAGGCAAAAAATGCACCAAATAAGTCATGATAGAGATCGCCAAGCTGGCCGGTGCGAGAAAAAAACGGCTGCAGAAGTTCTATTCCGCCGCCAATAATAAGAGTAATTAATAATAAAATAACCAGTTGCCGTTTACTGGTACTTTTATTTATGTAGCTACTAAATGAAATTAATAACCAACCCCAAAATGAAAAGCAGATAATGTGTCCGATAGGCCAGAGGGTATCTATCAACCTTTCGGAAATGAAAACTGGCACTCGAGCAAAAAGCAAAATAATCAAGATAAAAGTGATCAATAAGTCGAGTGTTTTTTTAAACATTATTGACTACCATGCAAAAGTGAAGTGAACAAAAACGCCAAATATACGGCCTTACACCATATAAGGTTAGCAATACCATCAACACGTTGAAGAATCGATATACCTCACTCGATACATCCCTTTTACTAAACTAACGTACAAAAGTTTTCATATACTTTGATTAATGATTGCATATCTGTCATTATTTATTGATATTTCAGGATGAATAAAACGCAAACATAAATCAGCTCACAAGAGAGTTAATGAAATTGAATAATCAACAGGGATTTGCTTGAATAACTGAAGCAAAACAGCGTGACATTAATAAAAAAAATACTCCTCAACTTGTTTTTTAAATTAGGCATTTATCAAGTTTTCCACTTCCTATCTCGCCATAAAATAACAATTTTATACATGCATGGCATTATTGATGACACAGCATCTATGCTGTGGAAACCACTACGCATGCAACATACTCAGCAGGCTTTAGCTGTTACGCTTAAAGTATTATCTGAAAAATACACATTTATTTCCTTAGCGACAGCCGTAGAAATATTAAAAAAACAACGCCCTCCGGTCGATAATGGTCTTGTGATAACCTTAGATGACGGTTATTTAAACAACCTTGTATTAGGCGCGCCATTATTCACACATTTTAATATTGCACCAACAATATTTGTTGCCACTGAACATAGCGAACATAACCAGCCATTTTGGTTTGATCGCTTGGATTATGCATTACAACAAATTACTGAAGAAAATTTTCAAACGTCTATAGACGATGAAGTATTCGTTTTTAATTGCTACACAAGAAAGAGATTGCAGCAAAGTTATGCCGCTTTTCGTCGGAAAATTAAAGCACACTTTAAATCTGATATCGCAATGCGCGATTACCTCTGCACTCTCTGCCAAGAGATAGAGCAACAAACAGGTAAAGCATTAAATGACATAATTAATAGCGACCCTTGCGCTGCATTAGCTGACTGGCAACAACTCAATCACGCTAAAAACAGTTTAAATTTTGAAATAGGCAGCCATACACTTAACCATGCACGATCAGGCTTAGTTGATAAGCATACGGCATCGAGAGAATTAGCTGAATCAAAAACAAAACTGGAAAGTAAACTAGATACTCATTGTACAAGTTTTTGTTATCCTGATAATAGTTATAATGCGCACGCAGTTCAAACTGCCGCACAGTATTATGATTGTGCCTTAACCACTGATACTGGCTTAAATAAACCTAATTGTAGTTTAATGACCTTAAAACGCTTTAATTTACCGACTAACGACAATCCACTTAAAATACTGTACGCAATATCCGCTTTGCGCAACAGCTTTAAATTATAATGATATTACCCAATAGAAGATAAAAGACGCTTTATGAAAATATGTATCGTTGCAAATAATGCTTATGGCGCATTAACCGGTGAAGAATCGGGTCATATAGGTGGCGTTGAAAGACAAACTGCCCTGTTAGGTGAATGGCTAACAAAACAGGGACATAAAGTAGCCGTAATAACTTGGGATGAAGGTGGTTCGCCTGTTGAAGTGGTAAATGGTATTAAAATAATCAAATTATGTAAAGTTACGGATGGTCTACCGATAATTCGTTTTTTCACTCCACGATGGACATCATTAAATAGAGCACTAGCGATAGCTGATGCAGATATTTATTATCATAACTGTATTGAGTACTTGACTGGGCAGATTGCTTTATGGTGCAAAAAAAATCATAAAACTTTTGTCTATGCAACAGCAAGCGATACTGATTGCCGACCGGATTTAATAAATAAAAAAGATTTTAAAGAAAGAAATCTATTTAAATACGGACTCAAAAATGCAAGTTTAATAATTGCACAAACAAATAAACAAAAAAAATTGTTAAAAGAAAATTTCAAATTAGAATCTGTTGTCATTCCAATGCCAGGTACACCAGCATTACATTATGATCAACACGCTATTGAATCAGAACAATTTACGCAAAATAAGATTATTTGGGTTGGTCGAATTTGTGAAGTAAAAAGATTAGAGTGGTTTGTTGAAGCAGCAGAAAGACTTCCTAATTTTGAATTTGAAGTAATAGGGCCATTCGACCATAAAGATAATAAATATAATCAATTAATTCTTAAAATTGAAAATCTGCCTAACATCTCTTTTCTCGGAAAAATAAATAAAAAAGATCTCCATAATATCTATAAAAAAGCCGCAGTTTTGTGCTGTACATCGATAGTGGAAGGATTTCCAAATACTTTTTTAGAAGCTTGGAGTTATCAAACCCCAGTGGTTACGACTTTTGATCCTGACAACGTAATCCAAAAAGAAAAACTTGGGATTACTGTTGCAAATATTCATGAGTTAGTTGAGGCTTTATCTCTAATAATGAATAATGTTGAATTAAGGACTATTTATGCGAAAAATGCATTAGCTTATTATGCAAAAAACCACTCTATTGAGAAAGTAATGCATCAATTCGAGTCTACGTTTAAATCACAACTAACTAACTCAAAAACATCTATCCACTTTGATCAAAAAAGCCAACTGTGGAATCAATTTTATGATGTAAAAGATAAAATAAGCATTTCTCATTTAGACTTACAAAAACGCCTCTCTATTTGTCAATCGATGATATATAAGATTAAATTATCTGATTCAGCCTATACTTTAGACGTAGGCTGCGGCACCGGTGAAATAGCTGGAATATTGACGAATAAACATCAGTATGCAATTGATTTTTCAAAAAAGATGGTCGTCGAAGCACAAAAAAGACACCCTCACTTAACAGTCCTAACGGCTGATGCTACAAATATTCCATTTAGCGCACTTTATTTCGATGCGACAGTATCTCTCGGGGTATTGGAATATATCGATACTTATCAGTTAGCATTAGATGAGATAAATAGGGTATTACAAATGAACGCACCACTTATTATTTCATTTCCTAATAAAGCATCGCTATTTAGAAAAATTAACAGTATTGAAAGATATATTATAAAACTCATAAAAATTGCGGTAAGTGATACTAAGCATTCACCCGCACCAGATAAACTATATCATCAACAATGGTCTATAAAATCGTTTTCAGAAGCATTAAATAAGAGTGGTTTTAGTGTGGTAGAAGTCGAATACTGCTCTTACGGTTTTTTAAGTCCCCAATTAGTTTCATCTCCATTTAATATTAAAATTTGCAATTGGTTAAATAATCAAAAAAAATTAAACAATTGGTGTATTAAAAATTTAGCCCATACCGCAGTTGTGTTAGCCCATAAAACACATTAATTAAAAAGAGTGAACAATGATCAATAACATTAAAAAATTACTAAAATCAAACGCTAATTCACATATATTTTTTTTATACGTTAAAAATACAATTGCAAAATTAGAATGTATCTTTATCTCCGATGAAAGAGCAATTAAGAAAAAATATTACTCTGTCCATAAAAAAGAGCTAAACCTAAAGAATCCAATTTTATTTAATGAAAAAATACAATGGTTAAAATTAAACTATAGAAAAAAAGCATTAACACTCTGCGCGGATAAATATGCAGTTAGAGAATATGTTTCCAATATATTGGGTGATGATGTTCTCAATGAACTATATGGAGTATACAACGATGTCAATGAAATTGATTTTAACAGTTTACCCAAAGAATTTGTTTTAAAAGTTACACACGGAAGCGGACAAAATCTGATCACACAAAACAAAGAATCTATTGACTGGGCCTATGAAAAAAAACAATTAAATTTCTACATGCACTCTAATCATTATTTAGAAGGTCGTGAATGGGTTTATAAAAACATCCCTCCGCGAATTATCTGTGAAAAATATCTGGATGAAAATGGGAAGCCACCAGTGGATTATAAGTTTTTTTGCTTTAATGGAGAACCTCGTTTTATTCAACTTGATCTAGACCGTTTTGATTCCCATAAACGAAATATGTATGATACCAACTGGAACGCCCTCCCCTTTGAATTTCAGCACCAAAGAGATCTAGCTGATTTTGAGCGGCCAAAATGTTTAGAATTAATGTTAACTTACGCACAAAAACTCGCAGGAGACTTTCCTTTTGCTCGAGTCGACTTCTATCTCGTTAATGGAAAAATAATCTTTGGAGAAATAACCTTTCATCCCGAACAAGGTTTAGGGAGGTTCATTCCAGAATCATATAATATGATGCTTGGAAAACAGCTCAACCTCCCAGTTAAAGGTTAGATATGATGGATACTCAAAAAACTAAAGTGTTAATAGTGATTAGTAATATGGAATTTGGTGGTGCCCAACGTCAAATTGTTGAACTAGTCAACAACACAGATAAGACTCAGTTTGAGATACATGTTTGTTCCCTTTCTAACTATGCGCCACTTGCAGAGCAGTTTAATGCTGGTATTTCCCTACATATTATTCATAAAAAAGCCAAGTTTGATTTCTCAGTTGTTTTCAAATTGGCAAGTTTAATACGAAAGCATAAGTTTAATATCATCCATAGTTATTTATTTGATGCTGAAATGGCGGCCCGATTAGCCGCTAAACTATCATGCACTAATATTAAAGTCATAGGCTCTGAACGTAATGCGAATTACACACTAAAACCCATTCAAAAACGGGCATATAAACTCACCAAACATTTAGTAAACGCTATTATTGCGAATTCTAAAAGTGGCGCAGACTTTAATGCGCGACAAACTGGCCAGCCTAAAAGTAAATACCATGTAGTCTACAACGGTGTAAATACCAACAGATTCAGACCTCAAAATAAGAAAAATATCCGGGCAGAATTAGGCATTGAAGAAAACTGTAATCTTATCGGTATGTTTGCCAGCTTTAAACAGCAAAAAAACCACCCCTTTTTAATTAGCGCATTAAATACACTCAAACAACAAGGTGCCAATTTTAAATTGTTATTAGTTGGAGATGTGTTACATGGGGGAATGCATGGTTCAGATACTTACACATCGGCAGTGAAACAACAGATTGAAGATTCATCATTCTCAAATGATGTTGTCTATCTTGGTAATCGCGATGATATCGAACATATTTACCCAGCCTGTGATTTTACCGTTTTACCTTCTTTATTTGAAGGAACACCGAACGTGGTGCTGGAATCAATGGCATGTGGCGTCCCCGTGATTGCAACAGATGTTTCTGACAATGCCAGAATCATTTCACATCTATCATCAGGGTACATTGTTGAAACCAATAACGTTCAAGAACTCAGTGAAAAAATATTATATCTATTAGGAAACACTGCAACGCTGGAAACCTTTTCTAAAAATGCACGACAAGCAATGGTAAATAAATTTTCATCTGTCAAACTAGCTGAGAATATGACTAAAATATATAAAATGGTTAAACAGAAGTAAATATGATAAACAATAAACAAGATTTACTCTTTTACTTAGCAGCTGATAAATTTTCTTTAGGTATCAAACACAAGCATCCAAAAATAAATGATGAAATATGGAAGTTTCAAATCGCATTAAGGAATGTGGAATTTTATAAAAATACCACTAAGAATCTGCTTAAAAAAATAGCATTGATTAGGTGGCAACTAAAAAAAAGGCAACTTGCGCTTAAGCTGGGTTTTGATATCCCAGAAAATGTTTTTGGAGCCGGTTTATGCATCAATCATTTTGGAAATTTAATTGTGAACAATCAAGCTAAAATAGGAATGTGGTGTGATATCCACCAAGGTGTCAATATCGGGGCAAACAATAGCAATGATAATAAAGTATTAGTACCAACAGTAGGTGATAATGTATGGATTGGCCCAGGAGCAAAACTGTTCGGGGATATTTTAATTGGAAACCATGTGGCAATTGGTGCAAATGCTGTTGTGAATAAGACTTTCTCCGATGACATCACCCTAGCAGGCATACCTGCAAAAGAGATTAAGAACAAGGGGACAAGGGAAATGAACATCGCCGCCAGTAAAAAACGGGTGGATAATTTTTTCCTTTTAAATCCAGCATACAAAAAATATGAACTAAGCTAGAACTTGGAATTTCTAAATGTTTTTTGATATATATAGCGTAGTCACGGTCAAACCAATGCGGGCCATCAGCTTAGCAGAGGCCCGTATATAATAATTAATTGATTAGTATATCTAGGCTAGAAGGCGGCAATGGTTTGCTCGGCAAACCAGTCCTTACCCCCTCCCCCTCAACACAACCTATATCCCACTTGTCTGCTGAGGTTTCATCGGGTCGTTTCAGGCCAAAGATATCAAATTCAATACTGAAACCATATTTTTCTTGAAAAATATCATATACAGCATGCTTCCGCCCAAAATCATGCCCATTTACTTCTAGCTTCAAGTTTGGACTTTCGACATCGTTAAATTCAAAAATATCATCTGAACTAAAACAGGTCCGTCGTGTACAAACGTTTGGTAAAGTTAAAGACTCACCTATAGAAAATTCATCTCCCGCCCATTTGATAGAATTGACATTATCAACAGTTAACCCTTCTATCTGACTTACTAAATATTCTTTAAATATATTACCTGATTTATTACCATCAAATTGAGCACTTGTTCCATTTTCAATATAAATATGCTTGCCGTCGCGAACACCAGATATTACATTTTCAGAAATATTATATAATGTATTATGTCCAGGCCCGTATATACCAGCATTGACATTACGAATCGTATTGTTCACTATATATCGATAAGTACCACCTTGTAACATTAGGGCTGCGTCCCCCCATGCTCCACCACCAACAGGCGCTCCTGAAGGAGTGCTAATATCATGAATATAATTTCCTATAATATATATTGACCATTCACCAGCACCTGTACTACCTCCATAAATACCAAAGCTAGCATCAGTAATTTTATTGAATAAAATCCACAAATTATCAGGTCCATATTGATAACTGACCCCTTTACTTGGGGAGGGTGATTCTGAATATAATGGTCTAGTATCAATGATGTGCTTTAATATATTCTGAGATATTATAATGTCACTGCCATATTTGATCCCAACCCCAGACTGCCTTACGTTTTGTATGGTGTTAGAGCCAATATAAATATTCTTTGTAGAGGTAGTAGTGCCTAAAACCTGGATGCCAGAACCACTAGCAGAATCGATTAAATTATTAATAAACCAATATCCATTTACGCCTTTATCAACTTGCACCATATGAAAATCTTGATCATAATTAGCGTTTTTATCACCATGATTATAAAACTTATTTTGAAATAAAATAATATTTTTTGCCGGTGTAATATCATTAACGCCAGTGCTTATCAAAGCACTTCCTGATGCATTATCTTGAGCTACTCGTCCGTAAAATGTGGAATTACGAATGACAATATCACTCACTGTACGAGGTTTAGATGAGCCAATTAAAAAACGACCACCGCTACCATTTAGCAAACCAAACTGAATGTTATCTATAAATAAATGTGTTCCTTCAATGATAACACCCTTTGTTAATACCGCACTTTTACCAACAACCCATACAGGTCCCGCCTTCCCTTGAAGCCAAGAAGCATCGGACCCCGCTGATTTCAATACTGTGTAGCCCCTAGATGTGAGTGAGTATTCCCCTTCAATTAAAACATATGACCCCGCAGGAATAACTTCTGGTAATGTTTTGCGAGGCTGGTTCGGAGTGCCGTTTGTAGCATCTGACGCATTGCTTGCCGTTGAATTTATATAATATAAACCTAGTTGAGGATTTACCCAACTACTCTCATCAATAACAGGTGGTAATTCGGAGACATCAAATGGAGGTAAAGGAATACCGATAGTATTGACGTAGCCAGCCCCTTCTGAAAAGCCTTTGGTTGCCCCATAGTTAGAGTCAATCGTAGCTGAAAGTACTGCATGACTAAAGATAAACAATAAGCATACCGTGAAAAACGATGCGCCCCACTGTTTATATTTTGTGGTTGTTTTCTTTTCTTTATACATACAAACCTCACTTTAACAAACTGATTTAAATACACTTAATGCTTAGCACGAATGTCAATTAACACATCTATTTTTTACAAGAAGAGTTATCTATTAAATAACTTACTCCAGACTCTAGTATTATAATATTTTATGCTAGCCCTAAGCCCTGTCCTTTGCCACATATTAATTAGTGATCGCAAATGCAGTTTCGTCCACATATATCTAGCCAACCCATAATTAATCATACTAAAAATTGGGTTAGTAAAAAAAGATGACAGCCAATTAATTTCGGAATGCAACCTCTCTTTATCGAAACCAGTTAAGTATTCGACTTGTAATTTTTCATTTATAAAATAAGGTGTTACTTTTATCTGTTTGATTTTATTATCTTGCAATAAGAATTCAAGCCCCAAGCTATATTTGGTATTTGGCATGCTTTTTGTGTCAATATCAATCAAAAAGTTACCTATCCCATAAAATATAGCCTTTCCTCGATAAATTTCAACCCCTTGAATGACGTGTGTATGATGACAAATCACACTCTCGGCACCAGCATCGATTAGTGCATGAGCCCTTTCCCGTGATTTTTTATCTGTATAACGACAGAATTCAACACCTTGATGCAAAGATACAATCAATAATTCATCGGTGTTTTTTAGAAGTTGAATATCTAGAACCATTTCACTGAGCATTTTATAAGAGACGTTCACATCTGCCTTGCATATAAATGGGTGCGCAGCAGGTGAATATGCAAGCATAGAGATAATAGTATTGGGCAAGCTAACTGTAGACTGAAAACTCTTTAAATCATTATCTATCGCTCCAAAACAATCCATACCTTGTTCGTATATATGGTCAAGCGTATCTTGAGCACCAAGTTCGCCTAAATCTAAAAAGTGGTTATTTGCAACATTTACTGAATAATTGGTATCCGAAGGAAAAATATTTAAATACTCTGCTTTC
Organism: Psychromonas sp.; assembly: GCF_047632995.1. GTDB lineage: Bacteria > Pseudomonadota > Gammaproteobacteria > Enterobacterales > Psychromonadaceae > Psychromonas. Next base: position 14,571 of record NZ_JBLIEK010000010.1, on the reverse strand, counting down.
CCGTTCATCAAAACAGGTTTTGGCTCCCAAGCTTCCCCCCTTTCTGTTAAACAACATTCCAAATTGAAAACAACTAAATCTTTCTTTTGAAAATCAGGATATACCGCATCTAAATTATATTTATATCCGAATTCTTCAATTTTATCAGCAACACCTCTTGCTAATGCAATGTCTCCTAAGAATAACACATGATCACTTGGGCATTCCGAGCTGAGCTCATCTAGATGAACAATCCAATTTTCACTTAAAATATCTTTCATTAGACTAAATCTCGACCCATTATTGTAAAGTTCCAACTCAATGTTGCCGCTTCTATAGAAAATTTTTCAGCCTTAAACCGCGTCTTTTCAGCAACAGTCTGTGCTAATTTATCATCTGAAAGTAACAATGAAATTGTGTCTACAAAACCAGTTATATCTTCTTTATCAATCAGAAAACCATCCACATTATTATCAATAAGATCGGACAAGTCCCCAATATTTGACGCAACTATAGGTAAACCAAATGTGGCGGCCTCCATACATGACAATGGCAATCCTTCTGAGTCAGAAGTTAATACAAAAACTTTAGCATTAATCAAAAAAGCCCCTACATCGATACTTGCACCGATAAAATTTACATTGGTGTCAACTCCTAGTTGCTTTGCTAGCAGCCTATATTGCTCAATCAATTCCCCACCACCTACAATCAATGCGGATATATTGGATCGCTGAATTTTTAATTGTTGAACTATTTTTAAGAAGCGATCAATTCTTTTCACTGGATCTAATCGTGCTACAAGGACTAAATCAACTTTACTTTCCTTTACTCCGACATCAACTTCTAGAGCAGATTTATCAATCCCTCCCGGTATCACTACGACTCTTTTTATTCCATAATACTCAAAATATTTTTTAGCTTTATTCCCCATAGTAATAACGTGATCAATTTCTTTTATAAAACCTAGGAGTTTTTTTTCTACAGCATGATCATAACGTCCTAAATTTTTAAAAACAGGAGTACCGCTATACACTCCACCACCAACAACTTCTGACCAACCGCCCACACAAAAATATATCGACTTAGCGTGATTCATTCTGGCTATTACATGAGCAAAAATGCCATTCAATAATAAGTGAAAGCCCCCAACATAATGGACATTATTATTTTTAGCTATTTTATGCGCTGCATAGGCTCGAGCGACAATGTCACCGAATAACTTCCTAAGTAAAGGATCGGGTTGAATATATGTAACATTTTCAATATGTAATAATTTTTTGTCTGAAATAATCCAAATGTGTTCACAAAACTTCGACCTTGCAAGTGGTTTAATATGAGCTCTAATCCAATTATCTGATTCAAAACGTCCCATAAATACAAATTTATTTTTTGACCGAATCTCATTTTCACTCTTATTCTTGTCTGTGAAGAAAAACGAGATGCGACGGCAAACACTTAATAGAAACCAAACAACCATTCTTGCAGATAATTTCTGTATCCACATTTTTTTTTGAGAATCGGCTAAGCGAGACTCTTGAACCGCATATTTTGTATATTCCACAATCGTTCCTTTCATGCTTTTACATTACTTAAAAATCAAACTTATTGACTTGTTAATAACAGACTTACGCCGCCTTTTTTTAGTTTTTCACGCTCAATATACACCCGAAGTAGTAAGCCTATTGCCACCCACATACCTACGGCACCTTCTCGCGGGTAAAAAGATTGACTGCCCGTTGACGCAATTAAAAAAGCCAGTAATAATGCCAGACCGATTCCTCCTGTAACAACATATAACTTATCGCTATCATCCATGAATAAGCGCCATGCATATTTCAGCATAATAAAATAGAAAATAAATACCGGCAGCGCACCAATAAAGCCATTATCTTGGAGCCACTGCAAGTAGGCATTATGCGGATGAGGGAAACTTTCACCAGAATCTAGCATTATTTGTCGTGTAAGCCCTAAATTTTTCATCGCTTCACGACCATACCCCCCAAAAGGCGCTTTTTTAATGGAGTCCAATACTAATGGCCAGGCAATTACTCGCCCGGAGGTAACCGATTGGAAATCTACATTACCCTCTTGAAAATCTACATCGTCATTCTGAGCAAAACCTCCACTCTCTTCTGCCACAAAGCCTTGCATTAATCTTTCAATGGCAGAAGGCGCTATAGTGGTGATAAGAAGCAGTAAGATCGGGGCTAACAATAAATATTTTCGCCATTTAAATAAACAAAAGAAGGCCCCCAACAAAAGCCAAGTACCATACCCGGTTCGCCCACCAGTTACAGCCATTGCCAAAAAGATAATTAGGCAACCGGGGAGAATCAGCAACCAGTAATATTTGCGGCTTACGAACTCCTTTAAGCAGAATACTGCCCAAAAAGCTCCGCTCATCATCATGGAGATATTCACCCGGTGAAAGCCTACACTATTAGAGACGATCTTAAGTGCCCTTAACTGTAAAGCATCTCCTCCCATCGTCAGAGAGCCTAACTTCATTGCTTTGACAACTTGCAAAGCTAATAACACAAACATTAACGCTAACATTGTAACGGCAAATAAATATTGTTTTTTGCTGCGGCAACCATCGAATATGATCATTGCTGGAATTACCCATTTAAAACAATTAATCAAATATTCATTAATAGCATTTACACCATAATCAGCTGAGCCACCAAAAGTAGCGATTAACTCATCAACACCGGAATGGTCATTCAAGTAACGAATGACACTGATTAGAATAAAAAAACCGTAAAAAAACAGCAGGTAATTAAGATGCTTAGGCATTTCCCAGATTAATTTTTCTTTTTTGCGATTTACTAACCATGAACAAACCACGTTTAAAAATAAAAAATTCCAATGGTTTAAGCCTGGTATACCCGCTATAGATTTAGGCATATCAGGGTGTTGAAAAACAGCCATGAGTAATACCAACCAGCAAGCGCCTCTAAACCAATCTTTCCAAGCATAAACACTTAAATATGCAATTAACAAAGTTAAGAGTGTAATTCTTATCACTATTTATTCACCTGTTGATACATTAATATGTTGATCTACGAATACAGATTTCCCTCTATTAGTTAACGCGATATCATCAACGACTATTAGCGAAACGCTGATACGGCCCTTAAGTTTACCGCCTATGTTTGCAACGATCCGCTGTGCTTGAATTTCTGAAAACTTGTCATTAGTAACGACTTTGATTACAGCAACGCCCGGTGTGTCTTGATAGAATTGATATTTAACAACATCATCAAAAGTATCATCATGCATATTAATTGCACTCCAAGAAATAGTACTGTTATCAATGGCAACTAAATGTTCCTGCACATTGTGCCCACGGATATCTTTAATTATTAAATGATTTCGTTTGCACTTATCACAGTAACGGCCTACATACTCTGCATAGTCACCAGTTCTATAACGAATAAAAGGCATCACCTTATTCATGAACCCCGTACCTACTATCTCGCCTACCTGACCTTTTTGTGTAATAACATTGCCTTGTTCGTCGATCAGTTCTAGATAGCCATAAGTAGGCCAAATATGATAATTAGAACTATGTTCACACTCTCCTGCTGCGACTAGCTTTTCAGAATGACCATAGGAAGAAAAATAACGGCAATTAAAAACAGACTCAACAAACTTCCGTTGCTCAGGGTAAACATTTTCAGACTCTGCCAAAATAGCTTTTACATTTCTTATTTCGACATTCTTCTTTTTTATATAACGGGCAAGTTGATAAACTGAAGAGGGGTAAACATGTAAAAAACATGCTTTTAATGATTGCAGATGACTTACATAACTTTGCATATCCGTTTCGTGCATATGGAAGTTACTGTAATAATGTTCATTAAAAATCGGATCGTAACTCCTATTTAACCCGTTTTTAGCACCTGTCACTCGCCCACGTAAAACAGCCTTGATGTCACCAAGTTTAAAACCGGCCCTCTTCCAGCCATCAACCAAATAGGCATATTCAATTTGTGAACGACCAGCATTAATATAAAATGTTAGTGGTACTCCGCTGGTTCCTCCTGTTGTTACATAATCCACATCAGAGCCGTTCTTATCAACAAGTAAAAGATCATCAATATTGTTGTTAATGAAGCTTTTATCGATAAAGGGCAATTTTTTAAAATCATCCAGTGTCTGCAATGAAGAGATGACAATGCCAGCATCATCATACAATTTTCGATATGCCGCACATTTATTATAAGCAATTTGAACCTGATCCTTTAATTTGCTCAAATGATATTGATCAACTTGCTTTCTTGACCATTTATCTGCAGATAAAATCAATGCAGAGGTGTCACGAAATTTTTTGCCGATTAAATAGGATAGAGGAATAGGGGAGAGTGCTAATCCGGCTAACTTTTTCAGTGGCTCTGGCATGGCTCCCCATAAATTTTTCTTGGAAAATGCTTTTTTCATGTTAGTTCCGATCTAAATTCAAACATGGAAACAATAAAAAAACCCATGCGATAGAGACACTCAACTTTCCAGTCTCGTCAACGGGGTTGTTTTGTAAAAAAAAATACTCTTTTTCATTGATAAACAGACGTACTTTCTCTGGCTCTTCAACATACCAAGTAAGCCCATTAAGATCTTCACCGCTGTAAGCCGTTGTCAGATGAATCTGTGTTTCATCTCTTTGCTGCTTCACCACAAAATCAAGTTCATCCACGCTGCGGTTATAGCCTAACAAACGGCGTGTTGTAGTTACTAAAATCTGCTGTTTATGTTGATAACTGGCTAATAATTCGAAAGCTTGCCGAGTTTCACAGGTAAAAGGTTCGGTCACTGAGTTAACTTTCCCCAAATGGCTGTAAAATATGCTGCAACCTTGATTTGTCACTAAGGTGTTTAATACTGAGGGGGTTAATACATTATGAATACCTCTGGCAGTATCGAACATTGACACCCCCCCCCACGAGGGGTTACAACGCATAAACTCTAAAACAGGCGTGCCATCTATCAGTGTTGTTTTTCTTAATACTTTATTGGCTTTATGCATGGCGTATTTTTTATTGCCTAAACGCGCTAACCATCCTTTAATAAATTCCAATAAAATGGTTTTACTCGAAGCTTTAAACTGTTTTCGGTTAAAAATACTAGCATAACTGCGTTTGCTATTCTGCGCCACACAGCTGGTTACACGCCCTTTCCATATAAAAGGCAGCGCCCCTGATTGTACTGTTAAATCAGCATGATAAGCCGATTTTCCAATCTCCGCACCTTGGCCTTGCATAATATCGTTATCTAAATTAGTAGCTGCTTGGGCGTGATCCACCCATACCTCTATTTTTCTTTCGCCTTGCCGTATCGAAGACCAATATTTATTGATTTGCTCTCTGCTGGTGACAAAATCACCAAAAGAATGCAAACAGTCAATATGACCTGATTGAATCAGTTGTTGGACTTTACGCCGTCCATCGTCATCGCTATTGGTATAAGAGAAGTTATGCGCTGGCATATCAAAATAGATAGTATTCCCCACCTCTAGTCCTACTCCTTTACCTAACAAGGTCTCTTCCGTGGTATTTAAGTAACGCGCTGTTTCAAAGTAAATCTCTTTGTTCGGTGTTTCATCTAAATCACTGCAGATGGCCAGCATGGCTTGGTATGGATAGGGATATTTACGTAAAGATACTGTCATTAATTTTTATTCCGCCTTTTAAGGTTTGATTAGCTTGCAAGCAGACAAACACTTTCGTTGTAATCGAGAAGGAACAAGATAAACAAAGTAGATTCCCAACGTCACTATCACTGCAAAAATAAAAGCAAATAATGCATATGCATGGTTATTTAACTCAAAACAATAACGAGAGTAAGATAATAAGGAGAAGAATGGCAGCAGGTAGATAACAGGTAATAGTAAGCTTTGAAATAGATACGACAAGTAAGAGATCCCTAACTCACGACAAGTATAAGCAGGCACCAGCAGACCATAAACCAAACTCATCGGCACAACAAACAAGATCGCCGCCGTTGTTAGATCCAAGTTACTAATCCCTGTAAATAACAAACCTATTACAAAGGCGATAATTAAACCGAACAACGCAATGATTGAAATTCGGCCATGGCGATTCATCCCCATTAGTATTCGAATTGAACTATCTTGGCCCATTGAAAGCAGTGTACCCGCCGATAAAATCATCATTAACTCTTTAGATGCGTAATTTTCTCCCATCCATAGCGTCAATATTTGATCCCCATAAATAAACAAAAATCCCAACGCGGGTAAACAAAAAGCAAAACTCAACTTAGTCATATTGATAAATAGTGATTGAATCGCTTTCGGATCATTACTCCCCTGCATAGCACCGGTAGTAGGTGTTAACATCAAAGTGAACTTAGCCATAAATGTTTTAATATGCTTTGTGAGCGCCATTGGTCTTGCAAAAACAGCTAAGGCCGCAGGCCCTATTGAGCTAACTAATATAAGGCTAATTGTTTGTAATAATATGATAGGGGGAACATTTGATAACATGCTTTTTATACCAAATTTGAGCATCTCTTTACAGGTAGCAATATTTGCTAAACGAAGGTTGAAAATGAACTCTTTACATATCTTTTTTACAAAAACAAAACGTAATGTTTCAAATGTAATGGTCGAGATAAAATAACCTATCGCCATACCCGCTACGCCTAAATCCGTTAAATATAAGGCGGACACCATCAATGTCAGCGAGAAAATACTCGCCCCTGCATGCAATGCATTGTGAATGTCCCAGCGATGGTAGCCTGTTAATAAGCCGCGAGCAGAACCAGCAAGCATCTGCATACATAAACTAAATCCTAAAAACAGTATTACCCATTGTGCGGTTTGAGTCTGTTCTTGTAAGGAGCCGGCAAAAAAATACGGTAAAGAAAAATAAAATATAATTGTGGTCATCGCTACCACAGAAGCAATAACCAATTGTACAAAGACAACTGAATTCGCCACTTTGTTAAGGGCGGTTATTTCATCAGCAGCACGATGCATCGCAATGTAACGATTAAAGCAAGCCCCCATACCTAAACCGACTAGAGTCAGGTAACTCACAAAGGACCAACCAAAGTCCCATATGCCTAATGCTGCCTGCCCAACTTTTTCATCCACCAGCCGAGGCATAATAAAACCAGAAAAGATCAAGACCAACTGGCTTGTCCAGCTGATCATCAAATTCCAAGCAAAACGACTTTGTCCCGTTAGATCTTCAGGTTTTACGACTGTAGTCGGTTTAATCATCAATATTATTCCGTATAACCTAACTTTTTATGATACTCACCTGCCACATCATAAAAACATTTAAGATCCGTTTCACTCAATTGCTCTTTCCAGCGTTCATCAAGCTGAATAACTTCAGAATCATCCAAACGCATACCATTACCGACCACATGATGATCAACTGTTTTAAAATCCAACCGTTTTTTTGTCGGATCAACACCAATAAATTCAAAAACACGATCTAATGTTTGCTCGGTACTGTTACAAATATCTTCGTAGTGAACCTGCATCCACTTTTCTTTGTCCATGGTTGCTAATACAGCTTCAGTCTCCTGATTGCAGCGCACCCATTCATGCGCGCCCACTTCAATGCCACGACCCTGCTCTTGGGTTTTACCTGCACCGCCACCACGTAACATCGGATTTTTCGCATCGGCATATTCAGAGGGGTTTTTATAGGCTAACGACACGCCACGACCATCTCTCACTACCCAGATCACTTTGATATCGAGATCTTTGTTTTTTAGTAAATATTTAAGACGAATACCGATTTTAGAAGAATCAACAACAGCCCTAGCATCTGCTTGATCTGCTATTGCACTGACGTAATCTGCATTACGTTTTTGTAATATCGGTAATTGCTTGCGCCATGTTGATGAAAGCGACAGTAAACAATCTCGAATCAATTCCATAAATGGCGCGCGCACTAACGGCTTAAGCAATTTTAATATATAGGGAGTTGCACCACTGCGAATATCCATACCTGCTGCCGAGATTGAAAAATCCTGGCCCCTTTGAGCCATTTTTTCACTAACCCCCTGCCAGAAAGCACATTCACTGACTAACGTTTTACATGAACATAAATAACTCTCTTTAGCACCTAAATTAACCGCTTTCAATTCTCCGACGCTGCATAAATCAGGGTGCGCCCCAAGCAGCATAGCGGTCATGGTTGAGCCTGAATGGCTGGCTGCGGCTAAATAAATTAACTGTTGTTTTTTACTGCTCATAATTCGGCGTCTTAATTTTATTGGTTAGAGAGGTTTGCTAGGAAGAAACAGCTCTTTGGCTAACATGCCTAAGAACAAGGTGTTGGTGATCAAATAGCGTTTCCATAAGCGCCCGGGCTCTTGTACCACGCGATACAGCCATTCCATGCCATATTTTTGCCAAATTAGTGGTGCACGCTGTACTTTTCCCGCTAATACATCGAATGAACCGCCGACGCCATGTACAACCGGCACACGCATGGTTTTATTCCAGCGCGCCATAAATTGCTCTTTTTTGGGGGAGGTGATAGCAACAAATAAAACATCGGCATTAGAATCAGCTATTTGTTGTGCAACAGTGGCTTCTTCACTGTCACTAAAATAACCATGTTGAGTGCCTGCAATAATGACACCTGGATATTGTTTACGAATTTCAGATTCTGTTTTAGCCGATATTTCAGGTGTCGCACCAAGACAAAATATACGGTAGCCTTCTTTATTTCCACGGCTCAAGATGCCATGCATTAAATCAATCCCGGCAACACGTTCAGGTAAGGTTTTTCTTAGAATTTTACTGGCCATGACAACGGCACTGCCGTCAGCAAGGATCATATTTGAACTACGGACGTCTTCGCCAAGGGCAGGGTTGCGTTTCATATTGACAATTTTGGCAGCATTTAACATGCCGATATGTAAGGATTGTCTGTTCTTTATCGCACTATCAACATTGTCGAGGGCTTGCGATGAACTTAGAACGTGAACTTTAATACCGAATAAACAGACGTTATCTTGTGTAACAAGATACGTCGAGAGTGAGGTTTTATCCGCCTCGCTTTGTAATACTGACATAAACTACTCTCCATAGTCGAAAATATCGTGATAGATCTGTAATGATAAATCAAAAATGAGAGTATAATCAAATATTGATCTTTGTCATCATATGATATCACTTTCGAACAAGAGCTGTAGCACTGCCAATCAACTATTTTTTCGAAAAATAATACACACTTCTAATTTCCAGATAATAATCAACTAAGTGCACAAAAACACCTTGTAGAAAGAATATTCATACAGCTAATGAATAGGGTATATTATGCTAGAATTATTGATTGTTTATCTCCACTGTCCATCGTTGCATGGAAAATCCTTGTCGCAAGAATGATTACAATTGAAACATAAAGCTCTGCTAAGACTGGATAGCAGAAATAATACAATAAGGTATTTTTTCATTCGCAATGATCCGAAGTTATTAGGGAAAATTATATGTGGGTTCGAAATTGGAAAATAGCAGCGTTTTTCATTTTAAATTTTTTATTTGTTTTATCTGTTAATTCGTTCGTACTTTTTGATCTTGCTGATGAATGGTCAAGTGCAGGCCCTTATAATCATGGTTTATTAGGATTCGGACTTGCGCTATATGTTTTTTGGATAAAAAAAGAGGCGTTTGCATACCCCCGCGGCAATTTTCTGAATCTGCTCCCCTTATGCGCGGCTAGTCTGTTACTGCTGGTCGCAAACCTTGCCAGTATTGGTCAGTTGCAGCTACTGGGCTTGTTTCTTGTGATAGTGGCTTTATTACTTTCCCTTTATGGTCTTAAAATCATTAACACTTTATTCCTTCCCTTATTGATGATTTTTTTGACCCTACCTGTTTGGAATGTATTACAAATACCTTTGCGGGATATCTCAACTTGGGTAAGTTTTCACAGTGTAGATACATTGGGTTTTGCAATAATCCGTGACGGCTATAACCTGATCACCCCGGGAGGAACTTTTATTGTTGAGCAAGCGTGCTCAGGGCTCGGTTTCTTTTTAGCTTCTGCTTTATATGCTGTTTTTGTTGCTGAGATTAATAACCTTTCTCGAAAAGCTGCGATCCTCTTTTTCTTTTTAGCTGTTATTTTTGCGGTTATCGCGAACTGGATCCGCATAACAGTGATCATTATCGTTGGCAGTCAAACCGCGATGCAACATTTTATCGTGCAAGACCATTTAACATTCGGCTGGCTGGTGTTTGCTGCCTGCTTTATTCCGCTAATCATTATCGGCCATACCTACTTTGGAGAGCGTACTAGCGATAATATCGACCAGAAAAAATTAATAAATCAAAATAAGGGTATTAATAAAGGGTACCTAGCCTCGATATCGCTGATACTTCTAATTTTTGCTGCAATGTCACAAATCATCTCATCTCGCTTTGATCCGAAATATAAATTTATACTACCGACAGTTCCTCACTATGCGCAAGTAGGCCTTAATCATGAGACCAGTCATAACTGGTCTCCTATATCAAAAGGCGCAACAAGTGAAGAGTTTAGCTATTTTTCACAGGGCGAGAATTTACTTCAAGTTTACTTGGCAAACTATGCCAAGCAACACCAAGGCGCAGAGATTATTTTTGTTGAAAATAGCTTATTTGATAAAAACCGCTGGTTCAATGTTGAAGAGCAAACTGTTGAGTTACCCTCCTCTGTGCTTAAGCAGTTCAAGTTATTGACACTGCGTCGAAATAATTACCGCTCGCGGATGATCGCATATTGGTATTTTGTCGATGGCCATTATATCACTGACAAAAAAATGGCTAAGTGGTATGAGGTGCAAGCTGCAATAAAAGGTCAGCCAGGTGCCACACTAATCGCCATCGAATTTGATTACGATAATGAAGATAAGGACCAGGCTTTAAAAATAATGACTGACTTTGCAATCGCATTTAGCGAACAACCTATTAATATTCAAAAATCTATATAAGAAGCCCTATGCAATCTTTATCTTGGTATGTAAAACGTATTAAAACGATGTCAATACAAGAAATAACTTGGCGTGTCACATCCTTATCTGCCGCGCTGTTAGAAGATATCCGTGTAAAGATGAACATTGTTGCAACGCCTACATTTCAAGCAGGTTATCAAGAGCAAGCCCCATTTTCTCCGCCATTCCGTGTTTTTGTCGGCGATATTGAAAAATTTAATGGTCAATGGCGCCCTGCCTTACTCTCTAAAGCAGATAAAATTTTACAGCACAAACTCAGCTATTTTGATTTGCATGATCTGGATTTAGAAACACCGATTAACTGGCATAAAGATCATGCTACAGGACAACAAACCAGCCTCGCTTCGATCATGTCGGTCAATTATCGTGATATTAAAAAAAATGGTGACTGCAAGTTAGTTTGGGAGCCTAACCGTCATCATCAATTTGTTGTATTAGCACGCGCTTATCAGATTACTGGTGACTTAAAATATGCACAATGCGTCATCACTCAGATAACGAATTGGCTGGATGCCAATCCATACGGTTATGGCATGAACTGGAAAAACCCGCTGGAACTGGGTATAAGAATCATTAATTGGGTATGGGCAATTGATTTAATTCTCGATTCCGGATTATTTGCCGGTGAATTTAAAACTCGCTTGTTACATAGCGTCTATCTACATTGTCGAGATGTGAGTGGTAAATTTTCACAAGGCTCATCAGCGAACAATCATTTAGTCGGAGAAGCTGCAGGTGTTTATATTGCCGCCAGTTATTTCTCAATGTTAAAAGATGCGCCAATTTGGCAACAAAAAAGTAAAGCCGTTTTAGAAACAGAAATACAGGCGCAAACCTTTGCAGATGGCTGCACTAGAGAGCATGGTTTTAGTTATCAATTTTTTGTTTTCCAGTTTTACCTGTTTTCATCACAAGTTGGGCATTGGCATGGGGATGATTTTTCGCCTGCATACCAACATACATTAAATAAACTCGCTGAATTTATCGCCATCATTGCACAAGGAGGAGAGGACTACCCTATGCTAGGTGACCAAGATGATGGCTATGTATTAGATCTTGGTGATCATGTTCATGATATCAATGCTCTTTGCGATCTTGCTTCACACCTTTATGATAATGAAATATTTCGCATCAACGCTCAACAAGCAAGTGAATCTGCATTTTGGTTATTTAATCAACGGGGCAAAGATAAAAAACTTGCGCTATCGTTACAGCCTCCTCCTTTAACATCCCATAAATTTGCTGAATCTGGCTATTATTTACTACAAGCCGGTAGTCTGAATACTAATGATCAGGTGAGTGTTTTATTTGATTGTGCTGAACTTGGCTACACATCCATTGCCGCTCATGGCCATGCGGATGCGCTAAGTATAGTGATGCGCCTCAATGGTAAAGATTTGTTAGTCGATAGCGGCACCTATGATTATTACAGTTTTCCGAATTGGCGTGATCACTTTAGAAAGACACAAGCTCACAATACAATCGAGGTGGATGGGCTAGATCAATCTGTTATGACTGGCCCATTTATGTGGGAAAAACATGCACAAGCACAATGTACAGATTGGCAGCCAAATAATAGAGGCGGAATCGTCACTGGAGTACATAATGGCTATTTACGTCTAGCCTCCCCCGTAACCCATCAACGTAGTTTAAATTTAAATGCACAACAAAAAGAGCTGCAAATAACAGATCAAATACAAGCACAAGGAAGCCATGATATTGCGCTCTATTTCCATCTATCGGAATATTGCTCTAAAATAAAGGTTGATGGTCAAGTTTGTAGTCTTGTATTAGGCAATTCTAAAGTGATGATAACTTTACCTGATAACTTAACGTTAGAAGCGCGTCGAGGAGAGTGGCACAAAGATCCTAATCATGTATCACTAGGCTGGGTAAGCCGCGGCTATCACCAAAGAACGCCAATTACGACTTTAATAGCCACGGGGAAAACAGTGGCGAACCAGCAATTTACAACATCTGTTCATTGGCTTTGATAAGGATTAAAGTGGTTTGAGATAACGTCCAGTAGGCCAGATTTTTTTAATAGTAAATGGGATGTTTTTAATTTTATTCTGCCAGATAAAAAGATTGGCACCGAGTTTTTTTTCGGCAAGCCAGCGCCTTTTATGCTCCGTATAAACACCCAAAAAATCATAACAACTTAGCCCTTCTTTCTGACAATTAGTGAATGAATAATAACGTAATACTTGTCCAACGCCTGGAATAAAATCAGGATTAAACCCTTCTTGAATGGTTAAGAATTCGTTGTTATATACATAACCAAGCTGCATCGCTTGAATTTCACCGTGACTTTCAAGTCTCAGCAATCTCAACCAGCCTTTTTTTAAAGCCAGAGGTGCAAAAATCCTATAAAAATCAGCTAATTCAGGGCGTCGCTCAAAGGTACCTAATCCAGCATGTAACCAATGTTTATTATGTAAGCTAAATAGTTGCTCAAGAAGTCCACTAATCTCATCATCACCATTGCAAGTCAGCATTTCCCAAGATCCAAGCTTATCCAGGCGACGATTAGGTCTGCGAATATTAGCACGTAAATTTTTGGATAACTCGGGCATTATATCAGCAGAGTATTTGCTTAAAGGAGTCTGAGCAAACTCGACGCTACGTTGATTGCAGTTGAGCCCCTTTACATTAACTAATGATTGCAGCAGCGTTTGCCCGCCCTCAGCCCAAGCTTTTACATTGGTGAACCAGATAAAATCCCAACACGGTTTAACCTCAGGACTGAGCAGATGCTCCCAGAGTCTGCTTTTAAGTGCGATACTGTCTTCTTTTTTAACAATGAAGTTGGAGTATTCCGAACCAGAGCCTTTATCGCCCACAAATCGTAATGCCTGATAAGTCAGTAAATCAGCTAAGCGGTACTCTTGTATATAAAAAGGGGCAATAGCCACAATGCCTTCACTGCCCTGAATCACGATAATAAGGGGCTTTATCGACTCGCCTTGCGTTATTCGCCAACAATCGATCCATTCCCAAGTCAAAAATAGGTTATCAGCATCAGATTGCACAAGTAATTTTTGCCAATCTTCTTTTAGTGAACCAAAATCATCCCAGTTTTTAACCACCCTAATTACAACTGATGTTGTATTGCTCACCAACATATTAATCCACCAATAATTTAAGATTCAGATTGAACGCAACACAACTAACATCAACAACGTGACAAAAGCCACTAAAACAAACACATTAGTCAGCATAGATATTTACTTTTTGTAAGTATAAATTACAATCGCTGCATTTTAAATTCAGAAGGGCATACGGTGACTTATTTCAAAAACTTCTCCATCACAATTAACTCTCTTCATCTGTTTTTATTTTGTTTACCATTTTTGACAGCATGTAATAGTGGGTCTTCAATATCCCCTTCAGGTGAGACATCAACCTCAACCTCAACCTCTTCAAGTGAGACATTGACATCAACCGATGCTGTATTTAGCTTTAATTTGCCTGCTGATATAACGGTTAAGGCCGGTAACATAGTTGAATTAAGCCCTAAAATCAATGAAGAAAGTACCGCTATAGTCACTTATCAATGGGAACAAACCTCTGGCTCTCTCGTATCTTTGACACCAGAGAATGAGCCATATG
>NZ_JBLIEK010000009.1:0-62027 GCF_047632995.1 Psychromonas sp. | reverse complement strand
TGCGCATATCAGCTAAAGTACGTGCTTTGTAAATAGCCAGCGCATAAGCACGTGCATATTGCTTAAGAAACAAAAAGTCTTGTTTCAGGTAATGTAAAAAGCAGGACTGCGCTAACGTGCCTTTTGCTAATTGCTGTACAAAGGCATGTTGGGTGTATGCATCCCAATCCTCACGACATGCATTAATTAGATCTTGATGATTCATATAACGGCTCTATTTATTAGGGTAACTTATTGAAACGTTGGAATATAATCTTGTGCTTTTGGCAGCGAGCTAATGATTTTTTGGCTATACATAAACGCTGCATAATCGTTATAGCGTTTTAAATCAATCGCGGATGGACGCAATGCAAATCGGGTCAATGTCGCGTTCCAAGCCAGTCTATTAAGCTCATTATTCAAGGTGTCCGGCGCATAGGCCGCAAACTCTTTCCAGGATTCTTGAGGGTGATTTACTATGTAAATTGTTGCCTGCTGCAACGCCTTATTAAACGCCTGAATGGCAGCTTTATCATAGCTATTGGCATTTGCCACAAAGATAAGTTCATCATAGGCCGGTACACCGTGCTCTTCAGGAAAGAATGCTTTTGCTTTAATCCCCTCAAGTTCTAGCTGGTTTGTTTCAAAGTTGCGGAATCCGCCCCAGGTTGCATCGACTTTTCCTGATGCAAGCGAGGTAGAGAGTGCCCAACCGACATTAATAATCTGCACATCCTCAAAGTTAACGCCATCGGTTTTTAACATGGTGCCGATAATCGCTTCCTCATTACCCGCAATGGAAATACCAATCTTTTTACCTTTAAGATCTGAGAGTCTATTGATCTTATTATTATCTAATACGGTCAAGGTATTGAGCGGCGTAGCAATCAAGGTCGCCGAGCGGATAAGCGGTAGCCCCGCAGCCACATCCATTATTAAATTGGGCTGGTAAGAGATAGCCAGATCAACTTTACCTGCCGCGACCAATTTAGGCGGCATGCTCGGATCTGAGGGCTCTTGAATATCAACGTCAAGGCCCTGCTCTTTAAAATAACCGCGCTGCTGCGCAATCACAACCGGGCCGTGATTTGGGTTTACAAACCAATCCAACATCAAGGTCATTTTTTTCATCTCGGCCTGTGCAGGCAGAGATAAGATCAATACAACTAACGCCGTTGCACTCAAGATTATTTTATTTTTCATTATATTTTATTTCCTATTGCAGAGCATTTATCAGTAATGCTCTTTATGATTAAACTTCCCAAGGGATCAGTTTTTTTAACAACTTATCGACCACAAAATAGAGTAAGACGGACAATGCAGATAAGATAAACAGTGCGGCAAACATTTCATCTATCATCATACGAGCATTGGCCTGTAACATCAGATAACCTAACCCTTCGCTAGATCCAACCCACTCCCCTGCTACAGCGCCAATAGGCGCAATCACTACCGCAACCCGAATACCCGAGGCTAGGGTAGGTAAAGAAGCGGGAAGCTGAATATGCCGCAGCATCTGCCATTTGCTTGCCCCCATCGTTTGCGCAAGGTCAAGATAACCCGATGGCGTATTGCGCAGCCCATCGTAGCAACAAGTAGTCACCGGAAAAAAGATGATTAAGGCCGCCATCACTATTTTGGAGCTGATCCCATAGCCCAGCCAAATCATCAGCACGGGTGCAATAGCAAAGACAGGAATCGCCTGACTGGCAATTAAAATCGGTAAGAGCCAATGTTTAACCGGCTTAAATAACAACATCTGCAACGCAAAAAACATCCCCATAAAAAGCCCCAAACACAGCCCCAGGATAATCTCCTCTGCGGTGACAAAGGTGTGTTTAAGTAGAATGTCATAACGCTGCAGCAATTTATCAAATACATCTAACGGGGCGGGTAAAATATAGGCAGGCATCTCAAAGATAATCACTAGTGCCTGCCATAAACCCAAGATGATTAGTATGCTGACAATAATGCGCATAACAGGCCTTATCACTGTTTCTTTATAGTTTTTCTGAGTCGAGAGCAGATCAAAGCCAATAATATCACGCATTTTCCTGCTCCAAAGATGCCATGATGCGCTGCTGAAGTTGCGCACATTCAGCATCAAATTTACGCGGCGTTAAAGAGTCTGGTACCTTGAGATACTCGGCAGAACTGGGCGCTCCCTGCATAATATAAATTCTGTCAGCCAGACGGATCGCTTCCTGCGGGTCGTGGGTTATCAAAACGACCGTTTTATCTTTGAGTAATTCACAAGCCAGATCCTGCAATCGGTAACGTGTTACCGCATCCAACGCAGAAAAGGGTTCATCCATCAATATCACCGACTTATTCTGCATCAAGGTTCTCACCAAAGCGACACGTTGACGCATACCGCCCGACAGTTTTTGCGGCAAACTGTTTGCACTCTCGAAGAGTCCTACCTTTTGCAACAATGCCAATGCTTCTTCTTTTTTAAAAGGGCTAATAGCATTACCAAATTTTTCACTTAAGGTGACGTTATCTAACACCGAAAGCCAAGGCATTAACAAGTCCTGTTGCGCCATATAAGCAATGTTATTCTTTAAATCAAATTGAGGCGGTGTGGTCGTAAGCCCACCGGACCAACTGACGTTTTGATCAAGCAAACCGGCCATATAACGCAGCAGTGATGTTTTTCCACAACCACTGCGGCCTAAAATACAGCTCCATTGCCCGGCAGGAAAACACATATTAACGCCCTGCAATGTTGCCATTTTACTGCCAACATAACGCAGATAACCCGCACTGATCTCTATCTGCAGCGGAGGAATGTTAACAGATGAAGACGCCGCGCTATCGGACATCTGCATGTCCGCTAAAGAAATGGTTTACCGGTCCATGACCCTGCCCTACCGCTAATTCATCGGCATGGGCAATCGCTTGAGTGATATATTTCTTACCCAGCTGAACTGCGCGTAAAAGATCATAACCTTGCGCCAGATACGAGGCGATTGCAGATGAAAGTGTACAACCGGTACCGTGTGTATTGCGCGTATCTTCCCGGATTGCCGTTAATTGCTCAACACTATCCGGGAAGATAAGTAGATCATTGCTGTTTGCATCTTGCTGCAAATGTCCCCCTTTAAGCAGCACGGCATTGGCGTTCAGTTTACGGAGTTTACCTACCATTTTATCCATGCTTTGTTGATCAGTTGGCAGCTCAGAACCGATTAATGCCGCAGCTTCGGGCAGGTTCGGTGTGATCAGATCAGCCAAGGGGAGCAACTCAGATTTCAGCGTACTGATGGCAGATTCTTTCAGCAATAAGTCGCCACTGGTGGTGACCATAACCGGATCAACAACTAAAAATGGGGGACGGTACTGTTTTATTTTTGCGGCAACTATTTTTATTATGTCACAATCAGAGAGCATCCCCACCTTAACGGCAAGCACATTCAGATCGCTAAAAACCGCATCAAGTTGCTTTTCTATATGTTCAAGGGGAATAGGGAAAATAGCAGACACCCCAAGGGTGTTTTGAGCTGTGATTGCAGTTATCACCGAACAGGCGTAACCACCTGTTGCTGAAATCGCTTTAATATCAGCTTGAATACCGGCTCCACCACCACTATCAGAGCCTGCAATGGTCAGAACGATCGGTGTCGATAAATTTTGAGCAGTAGAGGTTGCAGTAAGGTTTGACATAAACGCTCCTAGAACTGATGCAAAGGAACTATATCAAGCCAAATATTTAAGATAGGTGTAAAAGAGATAATCAAAAACAAGACTTATAGTTCCCTACGCCAGTATTAACTGAATCAGGTTCAACGGGTTTCGCACTATGCGCTCTCAGCCTTCTGGCCCCCCGACTATATACACAGCGATAGTAACAAGTTTTATTGAAAGCGCAAGGTATCACTTTTGCAAGATCGCTCATTTATTTCTTAACAGCAATACTCAGCGTTTTACCCAAAGTGCTAAAAAAGTTAATCCGTCCAGCTTGTTAAAATCAACGCTAACTTACTTTCATTACCATTCAGACCCGTCCCATTGCCCAGTTGTACCCCGACTTTTTAGCTGAAGATAGCCTATCGCCTTAACCGACCCTTTTTGAGGGCTAATAAACGAAATATCCTTGTATGAAACGAACGGCCGGACTGCCCTGCCAATGGCTAGAAACAGGCATAAAACAGAGGGATTTATGACTGAGAATAAAAAATTCTGATTAGATTTTTTAACAACTTTATACTAGTAAATAAAATATCTCTTTAAAATCAATTCTGTGTCTTGCTAAAAGCTATTTATTCTTCCTATACTCTCAATTCATTTTCGGCTTATTGCCGTCGTGTCAATTTATGACCTTGAAAACTAATGAAAGGAGTCGTTGTATGCACCCCTGTAAAGTTACACATCATGCACCTGCACATCTACGTGCTGAACAATTCAAAGCTAAAACGAAATGTTCCCCGCCTTCGGAACATAAAAAATACACTAATTCTCATTCCAGCCCTGTGAGCGCTATTCCCGAATATGCACCTATGGGAGCTGTATTGATCTCCTATCCGGGAACGGTTCCCGCGACGCGAGATGATCCCCAGGCTCCGCCCTCAGGTCCCCGGATGTTTGGTATTCCAAACGAGTTGATTGTGCGGATGCAACAAAACGATTCGGCTGAGCCTGTGCATATCTTTGTGATGTGTGAGGACCGCAACGAGAAAAAAAATATTGACCATGATCTTCAGGCTACCGCCGATGAAAAGGGGCTGTTCTACAATCCCGAACATCTCCATCTTATCGGCTGGGATACAGATACTTACTGGACTCGTGATTATGGCCCATGGTGGATTATCAATAACGAGACCGGATATTTCGGGATAGCCAAACACTGCTATACAACGATGGGGGGTGGTCAGGTGGGGATGTTAGAGGGAGCCGAACATGTTGATCCGATGGAGGGGTTGGGGATTTTTCGTCCGAATGACGATTATGGCGCCGTTAAACTCTCAGATTATCTTAATGGTCCTATTCGTAAATGGAACCTTGCTCAATGGCCAGGTCGAGATAAAGATCATCCGCTAAAAAATGAACCTATCAATGTGCACAACTGGTACTTCCTTGGCTTGCTTGATGTAGGGGGGAACTACATGGTGACTGGTAATGGGGTTATTGCCTCTTCCTATTTGGTGGCAACACAGAATGAGTTACCGGTACATCAGCAGGAGCACTCCACCAATCCCGGCCAGAAACAGATAGACCAGCGAATGGAATACATTCTCAGTCAATTTAATCAGTTTATGGGGATCAGTACCTACCACGTGTTAACCGATCCCACGGGGACCTACATTGGTCATATTGATTGCTGGGGGAAATTTTTAGCTGACGATATTGTATTGATCGCCCGTTCTGAAGATCCAAAAACGGATAAGGCCTTTGACGGTATTGCTGACTATTTTACACAGCAGGGTTTTACAGTTTCTCGGGTGATGTGTCAAAACATGTATATATCCATTGCAGATCAACCCGCTACGACGGCCGCTTATACCAATAGCCTAATCCTTAATGATCACGTTTATGTGCCTCTATCTGGAAAGGGTTATGAAGAGTTCGACAATCTGGCCCTAAGCGCATACCGGAAAGCATTACCAGATCATACCGTTGTCGGCATTCCAAGCAAACCGGAAACCCCTTGGTTAGGCACAGATGCAATGCACTGCCGAACCAGAGCCGTTCCACGAGAAGTCGTTAACAATTGGTTAAAAAGTCAAAATTTAAAATAACCATTTCAATAATCTTAGCTGTTTATCTTTCAATATCACAGCAATTGCTAAACAGTTTCAACATGGAGTTTTAATAATGGATACAAAAGTAATAATAGAATCAAAGCCTTATAGAGTAGGCGAATGGTTGCCAACAGATCAAACAATACTGTGCAACTGGTTGGAAGATTTAAGTAATGAGGTTGAGAATGATAAAAAGCCATTTCATCCTGTAATTTCAGATCTACAACATCTAATTGAAACTGATGCAGAAATTTTTGCACTGATCAATCTAGCGTTTGAGCAAGTACCGGAAAAATACAAATACAGTCAATACGGTAAGCAGGTACGTGATTATCACCATTTCTTGCAACTATTAAATGCAGTTATGACTAAATCACCTACTTACAACGATACGGGATGTGTCGGGTTCCCGATCAACGCTATTTTGGATTGGTCCATGGGCACTGAAGGTGGATTTGCAGCTTTTCTTAACGATAAGTTAAATGCTCAGTTCAAGAAAGTTTTACAGCACTGGGGCACCTTTCTTAACTCTGTTGACTCTAATTATGTTCTATCAATCGACAACCATCCTATCCAGGGTTCAGGGCATAAACTCACCAAGCAATATTGCTGGCTCAGTGATAAAGCAATGGTCGCCATGATGAATATGATGCGCCAACATAAAGAGCCGATAAAGCCCGAGGAACATGCTAAAGCCAGATTAGAATTTATCGACACCTTTCAGTGTGACCCTCGAGATGAACATTATGGATTCACCTGTTGGGATGATTTTTTCACCCGGGAATTTCGTGATGGTAAACGCCCCATTGCCGCAGAGGGCAATGATAACGTCATAGTTAATGCTTGTGAATCAGCACCTTATCGCGTGACAAAAGGCAATGATGTAAAACTGCGTAATCAATTCTGGATCAAAGGACAGCCTTATTCATTATCCCATATGCTCAACAATGATAAACGCGCGGAACAGTTTGTTGGTGGAACCGTTTATCAGGCCTTTTTAAGCGCCAAAAGCTACCACCGCTGGAACTGTCCAATATCAGGCACCATTATCAAAACTCAGATGGTAGATGGCAGCTATTACTCCGAAACGCCAGTTGCTGGTTACGATGATGCAGCTCCTAATGATTCACAAGGTTACATTGCTGAAGTGGCGACCAGGGCAGTCATCTTTATCGAAGCGGATAACCCTGCGATTGGTCTGATGGCGATTGTATTTATCGGCATGGCTGAAGTTTCTTCCTGCGATATTCGCGTTTATGAAGGACAAAAAGTGTCCAAAGGTCAGCCCATGGGAACGTTTCATTTTGGCGGCTCATCACACTGCATGTTATTCCGTAAAGAGGTTGAACTGGAGTTTGATTTGATGGGCCAAAAACCCGGATTAAATACGTTTAATCTTTGCGTTAATTCAAAACTGGCAACCATAAAATAACCATTCTATTCCCACAACGGCAAGAATGATTAAAAGGGGCAATCGCCCCTTTAAGGAAATAATATGTGTACAAGTATCATAGCGGGAAAACGGGCTACGGCCGGGGATCTTGTTTTACTCTCTCGAAATGAGGACTTCCCGAGTAATAACTGCTGGAACAAATATATGGTGTTCCGCAAGGAACCTGAATATGCCAACAATAGTCTAGCAGTGAATGGTCTGTGGACTCTAGGCAATGGCTTACTTGTTCCTATTCCTAAAACACGTTATCGCTACAATGCCACGCCAGACGCGCAGGGTTATGCCGAAGCAAGAATGCCTATAGGCGATCACTACTACTTTGAAGAACGCGGTATCAATGAGAAAAACGTCGCCATCTCTGCCACTAACTCGCTAACTATTAACGATAAAGCCAACGAAGCCGATCCGCTATTAACTGAAAAAGGCGTTGCCGAATCCATTATCCCCACGCTAATACTGCCCCAGGTAGATAATGCTTTGCATGGCGTAAAGTTATTGGGATATTACGTTGAAACCTTTGGTGCAAGCGAGGTGAATGGCGTATTATTTGGCGATCAAAATGACGCTTGGTATTTCGAAATTGGCTCAGCACACCACTGGATTGCAGTACGGGTACCAGAAGATAAATATCTCGTTATCGCCAATGGTATGCGCGTCCATGATATTGATCTCAATGATAAAGAAAACGTCTTGTGTTCAGAAGGTTTATTTGAATTTGTTGTAAAAAACAAACTATTGGCAGAACCCGATAGCAAACGCTTTAATTTTGCTATGGCCTTTGGCATACCTGGCGATCCATACAACACTGACCGCATCTGGTTAGCGCAAAAAATGTTAACACCTTCAAAGAAGCAAAGTAGCAGAAAAGTACAATATCCACTTTTCCTACAGGCAAACAAAAAGATCACGCTAGCAGATGTAATGGATGTTTTACGCGCGAACTATAAAGATACTGAGTTGGAAGGCAAGGCGCAACGCGCAATTGGTGTTGATTATACTGCGGAAAGCCACATCATTACATTAGATGCCAGCATGCCAGAACCGCTAAAAGGAATTATCTGGCAAAGCATCAGCACCCCCTTGGGCGCACCTTACATGCCATTCTACAGTATTATGGATGATATCCCCTCAAGCTACACTAAAGGAGCTATAAACTATGAGCCTGATTCATCCTACTGGGCCTTTAAAGGTTTGTTTGTGCTGGCCGATTCATTGAAAGAAACGAAGTATAAGCAGTCATTAGAGGAGCTATGGTACGAGTTTGAAGTCCAGTCACTTTTAGAAGTGCAAGCGCTAAATAAAACCTTAAAGTCTCTTTATCTAAATGACGCACACGGAGCTATCAACCTGGCAAAAAGATATTCCACTGGTATTGCCTGCCAAGCAATAGAAATGGCCAATGAACAGCGCAATGCTATCATGACTGACATAACCGCCACACAAGTAGAGCCAATTCCGCGATCTTAAACAGTAAAAGGCAGGAGATTCATATCCTTAGGTTCAACGGGTTTCGCACTATGCGCTCTCAGCCTTCTGGCCCCCCGACTATATACAAGTAACAATTTTTGTTGAAAGCGCAAGGTATCACTTTTGCAACATCTCTCATTGCGCTATCAACAGCACGAGTCTGATGTTCAATTAAACGAGAGCCAATCGACTTGTAAAATTACTGGCAAGAGCACATTAAATCGTCAGACAACGATGCTTTAATGCAATGGATATTGCGCATAATGCAAGCGAATTTGCTGCGCTATCTCGGCCTTTAATTCTGCCGTTATTTGACATGTTTCCGTGTTAGGCAATATCGACAATAAACGTTTGATTAATTTATATTGCGGCTGTGCTGTTTTATCAAGCCAGCTTGTCAGTAATGAGATATTTATATGCGCAGGTAATGAGCCTAAGATACCTAAATCATTTTGATTATGCGCTAATAAACCCGCGGTTGTGCCTTTATCAAGTGTTAATACTTGGTAAAAATACAAAGTATTATAATTCAGCTGTAATGCATTTTGTTGTTCATTAGGCTGTGGCGCATTAAGCAATCGCTGCTGCAAAATAGCGCAGTAACAATCAATTACAGATTGACCAAAGCGCTGCGGAAACTGCGCCATATTTTCACTGTCATCATTAAAATCTTCAAGGTAAAAATGACTCACTCCGCGAAAGCGTTGCAAAGCGGGGATGTAAAAATAGTCGTCGCCAAGTTGGCAGCCCGACTCATAATAGTTACCCGAAATAGCTTTTAAATTATCTTCAAAGCGTATTTTATCTTCAGCGTTACTAATGGACGGGTTAAGATCCGCCATAATGCGCCAAAAGCTATGCCCGTTTTTATATTCAGTCCAGCTGATGTGTAGATGCATTGAGGGTGCCAAGGGATGTGCGGGATGAATGATGGCAGAAAGTGCCGTAGCAGATAAGATCGCTTTGTCTGGCATATTAGCAAAATTTAACTGGGATAGGTTAATCGAGGCGCTGTTTAATAGGCCAACTGCAGCAACGAATCGGACGCCACCACCATGTATGCCTTGATCACGAAGCCAGTGCACGGGTGTAAATTGAATATCTTCACCCAAGACGTTTGCCACTTTTTGCAGTTTTTCAACAAAAAAATGCTGTAATTGATCCAGAAACCTAAGTGTTTCTTGTGCTTTGTGTGAATCCGCTTGAAATGTCATCGCCAAGCCTTGAATAAATTAAAAATTCAATATTATCTCATAACAACAGTCATAAGCTAACTACAATGCAGCGTGATTAAAAATATAAAGCTTCCCATTATCTATTAGCCTATGTTTAATCGCATCTAAATCATTCACATTGGTAGTCTGGCTGAGTTACTCGATATTGTGTTAGGCATCGCTTAGTAAAAGGATTAATCTATGTTTGAATCGTCACTTTTCTTTTCTTTTCTCTTTCTATTACCGGCCCAATTTGTTTACTGTTGTTCCTCGGCTGGCTTTTTAAAAAATATCCGTTATTAACGACTATTTTATTAAAACAGCTTCAGGTTTAGTATTTAAAGTCGCCCTACCGGCATTATTATTTCTCAGTATTGTAAAGACCAATCGCGCCAATGCGGGATCATTGGCTTGGCTTATGTTACCAATATTTATGGTGATGCAGGCATTCCGCTAGCAGCTGTTTATGTCGCGTTTAATTCCACTTTCTTAATGACCGCAGCGCCAACAGCCGCTGCCAGTTGTGTGATGGCAAGATCAATGGGCGGTAATGTTAACCTAAAACAAATAAAAAAGGGGTAGCTAGTCAACTATTTTACTTTCGAACCAGCTCATAAGAAATCACATACAAGCTCGCTGTATTTGGGTAAATATCTTGAATTACCTTTTTGAGCTCTGTAAGTGACATGTTCTCTTGCTGCGCATGAAATTCCAATAATTCATCATACTGAATTGGTGTTACTGATAAAATTTTAAGATCACAAAACCAACGACCATTTTCAAATGTAGAAACCTGAACTATTGAATTAGGAATATAATCTTTCTCTGATTCATCTCGAATGGTGATGCTTTTTTGACCCGATAAAATATCTATTTCAAACCGCTCAAAGAACGTGATTTCCGATAAACTCATATTTGCTCCATTCGAAATTTGTGAGAAACCTATAAACTACAACCTTACAAAATATGGTATCGCTATTAAAATAACACCAACGACAAGTAACATTGCAACGCTAGTCATAAAATATGGAAAAACAATAAGCGCTAAACCCGAGCATAAGGGAACAATTGCTCTTTGCTTTTTACCATACATACAAAAGCCCATCCCGATGCTGCCAAACAAAACACTCCAAATAATTATTGATGAACTATCCATTTAGAAACACCTACTTATATTGAATTGGCACTAACTCATGTCGCGATAGTGGAATAGCAAAGCAACCACAGACGCTTCCATGATAGATCCTTTGTGCCGCATCTGTCAGCGCTCGCACAAAGTTTTACTTTAACGTCACTACTTTGCCGGTTAAAGCCACACCTGCCACCACAACACCAGCACCACACTGGAATGTTTCATTGCTTGAGACTAGATCGTTTTTGTAGTTCGATTTTATGTCTACAATGGCATTTCCACCTTCCTTTATTGCCCTATCTTTGAGTGTGATCATTGCAGAAAGAAAAACCCAGTGACACGCTTCTTCGTCTGTTTTATTAAATGCATTGGTTTTTTTATTGGTATTAAATTCACCAAACTCTTGCTGGGGTTTGCTGTATTTTTGGTCGCCAAAATAAAACGCCACATCAGTCCCCAATTTTGATTTTGCCACGTCTGAATTCAAAGCCTCAGCAATTAAATAAGATCCAACATCATCTCGTGCAAAAGTAAAAGATGAGAAAAGGGTTAGGGACGATAGAGCCAATATGATGATTTTCTTCATTATGTTAATTTCCATTTTTCGTATGAATTGAACTTAAGCTTGTTGTTAAATTTACCGTTAACCAAGCCCATATATTTTTTGAAAGAGGCTGGCCACTACGACATTTAATTTGAACGCAGTGTACCTGTTACGTAACTTATTTAACAATGTTATATTATTGTTTTGTATAGATATTGACATCTTACCCCACTAAATAAGCAAGCTGATTATTCTTCTCTAATTGAACTGGACACTTTAATTCTGGATAAAACTATTCACTATGAAAGTGAACATAAAGACAAAACTTAAGGCACATTAACTAAGCCCGTTTAACACGAATAAAATCAAAAAATGGCCACGCACTCTGCAATAAAAAACATTTCAAAGGCAAAAACTACACAAGGTTTAAAACCGCGAGTCTGCAGTTCAAGAATTTGTTAGCGCAATGACATTACGACTAGACCCAAACTACTTCAAGATGCAGATTCAGAGCTTCACCCGGATCCTAGAACAAGGCATAACATGCTGACCTTTCGAATGATTAACTGCGTTAATCCTCTATCGGCAAAAAGGAAGGAGATCAATGTTTTTAGGCTCAACGGACCGATTTACCAGATTGTTCGGTGTGAGCGGAACGTTAGCCCCTCACTTAACTATTAATTACTTTGATGAAAATATCATCAAGTTGAAACCTTTCAAACGCCGGGCCGGATTGCCCGCTTACCAGTACCATTTTAGCCGCGACTTGCTCTCCAGTAATTGGGCGAAAGCGTCTTAACCAGGGAATGGCGCACAAAAGCGGCAACATGTAGCTACCCAGTTTTTCCCCCAAGCGAAAATCTGCTCGCTGTCCCAGCAACAGAGAAGGTTGGAATATGCTTATACGCGCAAAAGGCAAAGATTTAATTTTCTGTTCCAGTTCACCCTTCATCTTTAGATACTGATTCCTGCTTTGTGCATTAGCTGCGCTTGAGGAGACCAACAGATAATGCTCTACGCCACTGCCTGCAGCCAGTTGAGCTGCTTTAAATTGGAAATCCAGGTCTACTTTACGTTGGGCGGCGAGAGAGCCCGCTTGTTGAAGCGTTGTTCCAAGGCAGGAGAACAAAAAGTCTGCAGCAAATAATGAAGCGTATTCCTCCAATTGTTCAAAGTTCACTACTTGATTGATAACCTTTGAAGATGAATGTCGGGCAGGACGACGGGTAAGCGTGATTATTTTGCTGATATGGTCAGCATCTGCCAGTTGATCTACTAATGCCCGACCAACCAAACCAGTCGCGCCTATTACTATCGCTTTTTTGCCCATGAATCTCTCTTTATAAACGGAAAAATATTTCTCGATTTCTTTTGCACTTCACAAGCCTCTTTTATCTAGGCTCATCATCAGCGTAATTTTTCGGGGGCGGACTCCAGCCTCGCTCTGAACCACTATGCTTGTTGAGGCGATCTTTGGCCATTTCCTGTTTGATATTAGCCTCCAGCTCGATAAACAATTTCCTGTAATTGTTATCAAAACGCTCCCCTTCCGATTCATCAGTCCAAGCCTGATAAAGCTTATCTGACTGCTGCTCTTCGGCACGTTTATAAGCTGCTTTTTGCTGTTCAACAAGGAAAGGGTGATATCCCAGACTGCGCAGCGCCTGGGCACCTGTTTCTAATGCCGAATGGTAGGTTTCAGATTCAATATAGTCAGCGCCTGCCGAGCGCAAAAGATAACTGTGTCCCCGGTCAAAGGCGCGAGCAAGTACCTTGAGATGCGGATAGGTATGTTTCACATACTTAACCAGATTAATGCTGTTTTCCTGATTATCAATCGCGACCACCAGCATTACCGCCTCTTCAATTCCCGCCGTATGCAGCAATTGCGGACGGGTGACGTCGCCAAAATAGGCTTTGGTATTGATCTTACGCAGCAAATCCACCTGATCCGCCTGATGATCCAGTACCACTGTTTTCACCCCGTTAGAAACCAGAAGACGATTGATTATCTGCCCGAAACGTCCGATACCGGCAATAATCACAGTGCCTTTTTCATCAATATTATCCGCTTCGCGATCATTGGATGCATTCTCAAAACGCGGCAGGATCACCTTATCGAAGAGAATAAATAACCCCGGCGTCAGGAACATGGACAGTGCCACCACCAGCGCTAGCGTCTGTGCAATTTCAGCAGGTAATACATGGTTTTGCACGCTAAAGCTTAACAGCACAAAACCAAACTCCCCAGCCTGTGCCAGACTTAAAGTGAACAGCCAGCGATCGCTGTTTTTAATCGAGAATATCCGCGCCAGAAGATAAAGCACAATCGCTTTGAGCAGCATCACAGCGACCGTTAACGAGATAATAAGGAAGAAATCATCAAGTAAAATAGCAAAGTCAATTCCCGCACCAACCGTGATAAAAAACAGACCCAGTAACAGCCCTTTGAACGGATCAATATTGGATTCCAGCTCATGGCGGAATTCACTGTTGGCCAGCACCACACCGGCAAGAAATGTACCTAATGCCGGCGAAAGTCCGACCAAACTCATCAGTGCCGCAATACCGATCACCAGCATCAGCGCGGTTGCGGTAAAAATTTCGCGTAAACCTGAGCTTGCTACAAAACGGAACAGCGGCCGGCTGAGCAGATGCCCACCGACAACAACCAGCACAATCGACGCGCTGATCACCAGACCGTAAACCCAGCCCTGCAAACCTGCAACCAGACTGAGTTGATCATTATGTTCAGCCGTTGCCACAACGGCCTGTTGTGCCTTCTCGATTAAATCGGGTAACGCCAAAAGCGGAATAAATGCGAGCATCGGAATAACTGCAATATCCTGAAAGAGCAGCACCGAAAAGGCATTTTTACCACCTTCGGTTTTGCTTAGACCTTTCTCATTAAAGGTTTGCAGCACAATTGCCGTCGAAGAAAGCGCAAAGATCAGCCCTATCGTCAGGGCAATGGTCCAAGGCTGCCCGAAAAAGAGAGCGATCCCCATCACCGCCGCGGTGGTACCAACCACCTGCAATCCGCCCAATCCCATCAAACGGTTACGCATCGCCCAGAGCATTTTCGGCTCAAGCTCCAAGCCGACTAAAAAGAGCATCATCACCACGCCGAACTCGGCGAAATGCTGAATGCTTGCAGTTTCTTCGCCGACCAAACCGATAACCGGACCGATCACCACCCCGGCAATCAGATAGCCCAATATCGATCCCAAGCCAAGACGTTTTGCAATTGGCACTGCAATCACAGCTGCTGCAAGATAGATAAAGGCCTGCAGAAAATATCCTGTCATCCGTTAATCCTTTTTAATAATTTCTTCAAAGTGGTGATTGAGTTTTTCAAGCTGAGCCGCTTTGCCAAGATCGACCCGGTCAGCGACTAACGCTTCCAGTAAAATTTGCCATTGCTGCATATGTTGCTGCAAGCGTCCCGTTTCTGTTGCCGTTCTTGCTTCAAACAAGGCCAGTGGAGCCAGATAGGTCATCCCAGACTGCGCTGCCATCTGCTCAAGCGGAGTTAACAGCTCACGGATGGTGAAGTGATTGCGGCCACTCGATTGGTAAGCCTCCGCTTTGGCTCCGGCGCTAAGTGAGCAGAAAAAGGTTTTACCGTGCAGTGCATCGGCCTCATTGCCATAAGCAAAACCGTATTCAAGCACCAGATCCTGCCACTCTTTTAAAATGGCCGGTGTGGCATACCAGTACAGTGGAAACTGGAAAATAATAACATCATGATCCCGCAAACGTTGCTGTTCTTTATCTATATCGATATGAAAAGTCGGATATTCGTAATAAAGGTCGACCGCTGTTACCCCTTTTATCTTTTGTGCCGCCTTAAAAATCGATGCATTGACTTCTGAACTGTGCACAGAGGGATGTGCAAAAAGCACTAATACTTTTTTCTGAGCCATAAAAAGTTCACTTATAATACGGATAGTTACAGCTATTTTACGTCAATAACCGGAAGACTGCACCTGCAAAGACGCCAAGTGCTAATGAACTGCTGGAGTGAGCGTAATTAACCTAGGAATACAATCTTAACCTAGGAATACAATCACAGCTTAGCCGTTATTTAGAATCATGATTCCAGATTTTCACAAAAAAAACTCTCCTCTATAAATCCAACCTCAGAGGGCTTAAATACAAGCAGTTAACGATCTTGATGATGTTAAGTTGAATAGCCCCTTTTATTTTTTCCTGTCTTTATGGTACTCCAAAATTTCTCTGGATCGTCTATATTATATTTGATAAAGGACTTTTTTTTGATGAATGGATTTCTACAGCAGTTATTTAGCAAAGTAAATCAAATCATTTACTTACAAAAAATTGCTATTGGGTAAGTTCCAGTCTAATTGGCAGCACGGCTGTCTGAACTTTTTTGACGAGGAGAATTTGTATGAAAATTTCAAAACTGCTTTTAGGTGCTTCATTAGCATTGGGCCTTTCAATGGCAGCTCAAGCAGCACAAGTTGAAGTACTGCACTGGTGGACTTCAGGTGGTGAAGCTCGATCAGTTGCCGAACTGAAGAAAATGTTAGAAGCGAAAGGACATGAGTGGAAAGACTTTGCTGTTGCAGGCGGTGGTGGTGAAAGTGCTATGACGGTACTTAAATCTCGCGTCGTTTCTGGTAACCCACCAGCCGCGGCTCAAATCAAAGGCCCAAGCATTCAGGAATGGGGCGACGAAGGCGTGTTGGCTGACCTTGACAGTGTCGCCAACGCTGAAGGTTGGGATAAACTGCTACCCGGTGTTGTAGCAGACGTTATGAAATACCAAGGTAAATATGTAGCCGTTCCCGTTAACGTACACCGTGTAAACTGGTTGTGGGCAAACCCCGCCGTATTCAAAAAAGCAGGTGCAACCGTTCCGACAACTTGGGATGAGTTCTTTGTTGCAGCTGATAAAATAAAAGCGGCGGGCATGACGGCTGTTGCCCATGGCGGACAGCCTTGGCAAGACGCAACGATGTTTGAGTCAGTTGTACTAGGTGTTGGTGGTGCTGACTTTTATAAAAAAGCGTTTGTTGAATTAGATCCTAAAGTACTGAACAGTGCAACCATGATTAAAGCCCTGAAGACTTTCCATAAAATCAAAGGCTATACTGACGCTGGCTCACCAGGGCGTGACTGGAATCTGGCTACCGCCATGGTTATCAATGGCGAAGCCGGCATGCAGTTCATGGGGGACTGGGCAAAAGGTGAATTTACTGCCGCTGGTAAAGTACCGGGTATAGACTACATCTGCATAGCAGCACCGGATACAGAAGGCGATTTCACCTTTAACATCGACAGTTTTGTTATGTTTGATCTTGACGATAAAGAACTCCAGAAGGGTCAGAATGACCTGGCTAGCATTATACTGAGTCCCGCTTTCCAGGAAATATTTAACCTCAATAAAGGATCAATTCCTGTTCGCTTGAACATGCCGATGGATAAGTTTGATGGTTGTGCAAAGTTGTCGGCAATAGATTTTGTCAATACAGCTGAAACGAACACCTTAGTACCTAGTATGGCGCACGGTATGTCAACCTTCCCTGCTACTCAAGGTGCTATCTACGACACCATTACTGAGTTCTACAACTCAGATTCAATGACGGCAGAAACAGCCGCTAAAAAGCTGGTAAAAGCAGTCGCCGCAGCTAAATAAGCGCTAATCTTTTAGACCTTTCGGATCTCAGAAATGTCCATCTGAGATCCGGTTCTTCCTTTTTGCGCTCCAGGAGGATTAATCAATCCATGAAGAGATCCAGCTCACTCCGTCAATCAATTGGGGACTACTTACCAAAACTAGTAATAGCGCCGACTTTTGTCGCTGCCTTGGTTTTTATATACGGCTTTATGCTGTTAAATGCTTGGTTATCCTTTAGCTCATCGCGTATGTTGCCAAAATATGATTGGGCCGGAACCATTCAGTATGAAAAACTGTTCGCCAATGACCGCTGGTGGGTAGCCGCTGAAAACCTCCTGCTGTTCGGTGGCTTATTCATTGCTATCTGTTTACTGCTTGGATTATTTTTAGCTATTTTTCTGGATCAGAAAATTCGCGGCGAAGGCGTTATTCGAACCATCTATTTATACCCGATGGCTCTCTCATTTATTGTTACCGGTACAGCCTGGAAATGGATCCTCAATCCTGAACTGGGGATCCAGCGTTTACTGCGCGAAATGGGGTTTGAATCATTCACCTTTGACTGGCTGGTCAATACCGAAATGGCGATTTATACCGTTGTTATCGCCGGTGTCTGGCAGTCTTCTGGTTTTGTGATGGCACTCTGTCTCGCGGGTTTACGGGGAGTCGATGAGAATATTATCAAAGCCGCCCGGGTTGATGGTGCTTCAATGCCGCTTATCTACCGGAAAATAATTATCCCGGGACTCCGCCCGGTATTTTTCAGTGCAGTGATTGTACTGACTCATATTGCCATCAAAAGTTTTGACTTGATTGTTGCCTTGACGGGAGGCGGCCCTGGTTTTGCAACCGATGTGCCCGCTACCTTTATGTATACCTATGCCTTCACTCGCGGACAAATAGGGGTTGGCTCTGCAGCTTCTATGATGATGTTAATGGCCGTCGCCGCCATTGTTGTGCCTTATCTGTATTCGGAGCTAAGGGAGAAGAATATTGAGCGTTAATAGGGTATTGATTTACAGCTTACTGACCTTTGCGGCACTTTTATACTTAATGCCGCTCGCCGTTATGCTGCTCACCTCACTCAAGGAGTTGGATGAGATCCGTTCAGGCACCCTATTGTCCTTGCCACAGTCACTGAACTTTGACGCATGGGGTAAAGCTTGGGGAACTGCCTGTACGGGCGTGAGCTGCGCGGGCTTAAAAGGCTACTTCTGGAACTCTGTGCAGATCGTCGTACCTGCTGTCGTTATTTCAACCCTGTTTGGTGCACTAAATGGTTATGTGCTGACTAAATGGAAGTTCCGGGGCAGCAATCTGTTTTTTGGCATGTTGCTGATCGGTACTATGATTCCGTTTCAGGTGATCCTATTACCAATGGCGCGCACCCTCGGCTTTCTGGGTCTGGCAGGTACCACCTCCGGGCTTATCATGGTGCATACCATTTATGGTCTGGCATTTACCACTCTGTTTTTCCGCAACTATTACATCACCATTCCCACCGAATTAGTGAATGCGGCACGTATTGATGGCGCAGGTTTTTGGATGATTTTTTTGCGGATTATCCTGCCAGTATCAGTCCCCATCATCGTCGTGTCGGTGATATGGCAGTTCACACAAATTTGGAATGACTTCCTGTTTGGCGTCGTTTACTCCTCCGGTGATGCGCAGCCGATCACGGTTGCATTGAATAATCTGGTCAATACCAGTACTGGTGTTAAAGAATATAATGTCGATATGGCCGCTGCGATTATTGCCGGATTGCCTACCTTGCTCGTGTATGTAGTCGCCGGTAACTATTTCGTTAAGGGACTCACCGCGGGCGCTGTAAAGGGGTAAGGAGCACTAATATGCAATCTTTAAAAATAGAGAATGTTGAAAAAACCTATGGCAAGGTGAAGGTACTCAAGGGAATCGATTTAGAAATAGAAGCGGGCCAGTTTTTAATTTTAGTTGGACCATCCGGCTGTGGTAAATCGACCCTGCTAAATATGATAGCTGGTTTAGAGCCCGTGAGTAATGGCAATATTTTCATTGGCGAGCGGGAGGTCACCCATTTGGATCCGAAAGACCGTGATATTGCGATGGTATTTCAAACCTATGCGCTCTACCCTAATATGACCGTTCGCCAGAATATCTCTTTCGGTTTAGCAATACGCAAGGTTGAAAAATCTGAGCAAAAAGCGATTGTCGATAAAGTCGCAAAGTTACTGCAAATCGAACCCTTGCTGGATCGTAAACCAAAGCAGCTATCAGGCGGGCAACGCCAGCGCGTGGCAATGGGAAGAGCCCTCGCTCGCGATCCTTCAATCTTTTTGTTTGACGAACCCCTATCAAATCTGGATGCCAAATTACGTGTTGAGATGCGCGGTGAAATCAAAGAATTGCACCGGCGTTTAGGGACGACCATTGTTTACGTCACCCATGACCAGATTGAAGCGATGACACTGGCGGATGTAATAGCTGTGATGAAAGAGGGGGAAATACAGCAAGTTGGCTCACCCCAAGAGATCTATGACAATCCACACAATCAGTTCATCGCCGGTTTTATGGGCAGCCCTGCAATGAACTTTATTCCTTGTCGTATGGAGAAAGTGGATGGTTGTATGCAGATAACTCTGGAATGTGCGGGTGTGCAACAGCACGTTCCCATTAAACAAACTATCGCAGAACTTGAGAGCTACATCGGAAAATCCGTTATTCTGGGGATTCGCCCGGAACAAATCACTCAACAAGGTGAAGAAAAATCCGACAGCGCGACGCTCAGTTGTGTCGTAGAAATTATTGAACCGACAGGACCCGACACTCTGATCACAGTGCGAATTAATGGTGTAAAAACAGTTTGCCGTGTTCACCCAACCATCAGCTCTAAGGTGGATGAATTAATGCCGCTGCTGCTTGATATGTCAAAAATGCTGTTTTTTGATGCCGATACACAGCTGCGTATCTACTGACCACTCTTTGTACCCTTTCCGCTTTAGAAAGCTAACCTGCAAACGCCCTCGCACCCACAGATGACTAAATAGGATCTTTTTGCAGTCATTGCAATTATGGTTAAAACGGTGCAGCGAAAACTTGTGTCCAATAACTACCGTAATATGTCGAGTTATTCGTTACTACAGCGGCAGCCATTTCCGTAAAATTCGCACTCATAATATTTAAGCAGTGACCCGGACTAGATAACCAACCAGCCATCACAGTTGCCACATCTGCCGCCCCTGCGCTAATATTTTCTCCCGCAGAGCGCCAATTATACCCCTGATCACGGATCCGTTGACTCACCTCTTTGCCATCTAATCCGGTATGACTGAAGAAATCATATCTAGCCATATTAGTTGAATGGACAAAGGCCGCCTGTTGTAATTGTTTATTCCAGGTCAGCTCGGCAACGGCCGGCATACTGCGACCTCCACATTTACGTGCTTGCGCGCGCGCCGCATTAACCGCAAACAACATCTCCTGATTAAATATTAATGCTGAGTTTAACGCTGCAGTAGAAGCTGTATCGCTTACCGATATGGGAGCAGGCAGAGGTTTGGCAGCGACCGTTGCCGCTGAAATAACGGTGTTTCCATTGGCGACACCACAGGCTGTAAGTAATAATCCCGCCACACATATTGAGCTAGATCGTAATAACAATAGACGCATAACAACTCAGCCCTCTTTTATTGACGGTACAAACAACCAATAACAAATATACAGAACAGCATAATACCTTCTATCAATTATGGAAAAATAAATAGTTGTGTATTTCCATGCCAGTATCTCTTTTACAACATCGCCGCGCTAAAGCGCAATTGGACTACACTGAAATTGATCATAAGCATATGCGTAAAGCCATTAAATGTAATTTCCTGACCTAATAATCACGTCCAAATCCCTAAAAAGATGGATTAGATTATGACTAAAGCAGCAGAAATAAAGCCAGCAACTCTTGAGTTAATAGCACTAGGGTAAATAATCTCACGGAAGTAATTGAACATGATCAAATCAAATGTGGCTAATAAGCTTTTAAAAAAAGTTGTGAAGGTGTTATTAATTTAGCAAATAAACAAAAAAAAGCCTTCTGAAAGTTATTGAGCAAATAAATGTGCAAGAATGGTCTGATTTATATGCCGAATCGGCATTAAAAACCGTAGAACTAATTAAAGTTCACTTATCAAACTGACTTGTAAAATTTCACGATAAAAATAACGTCGTTGAGTTGGCTTCAAAACGCCTCGGTTACGCCTGTCCGAAGAGTGTTTATCCAATTAAGGTTTCGGAGAAGATAAATATGTCAGAAATAAATAAGTATTCAAAAACAGTTACTTTAGACGAATCACAACCTGCTTCACAAGCCATGCTTTATGCTGTTGGTTTGAAAGAAGAAGATATGAAAAAAGCGCAAGTTGGTATTGTTTCCACAGGATGGGAAGGAAATCCATGCAACATGCACTTAAACGAACTTGCTAAACACGTGAAAAAAAGTGTGCTCGCAGCTGATTTGGTGGGATTAATCTTTCACACCATCGGAGTAAGTGATGGCATTTCAAATGGGACGTCAGGAATGAAGTACTCTTTAGTGTCTCGAGAGGTCATTGCTGATTCTATTGAAACTGTTGTTAGTGCTCAATTTTATGATGCTGTTGTTGCGATCGTTGGATGTGATAAAAACATGCCCGGGGCAATGATGGCTTTGGCCCGTTTAAATCGTCCAGGAATATTGGTTTATGGCGGGTCGGTCAAAGCAGGAAAATGGAAAGGCGAAGACTTGAATATCGTTTCTGCTTTCGAAGCTTATGGAAAAAAATTACAGGGCGTTATCTCCGATGAAGATTATAAGGGGGTGATTCAAAATTCTATCCCGGGTCCTGGTGCTTGTGGTGGAATGTACACCGCAAATACTATGTCTTCAGCGATTGAAGCTTTAGGCATGAGTTTGCCTTACTCTTCATCTAACCCTGCGGTGAGTGATGAGAAAAAAAGAGAATTGACGACAGTGGGTGATGCAATCAAAAACCTGCTGGAAAAAGATATCAAACCAAAAGATATCATGACCAAAAAAGCGTTCGAAAATGCCTTGAGAATTATCATGATTTTAGGAGGCTCTACAAACGCAACTTTGCATATGATTGCAATGGCTCGAGCCTGTGGTGTTGACTTGAGTTTAGATGATTTCCAAAAGATGGCAGATAAAACGCCATTATTGGCAAACTTAAAGCCTTCTGGTGAATACTTAATGCAAGACTTACACGCAATCGGAGGAATCCCTGCAGTAATGAAATACTTATTGGCTGAAGGTTTATTATATGGGGATTGTTTGACCGTAACAGGTAAAACTATTGCCGAAAACTTAGCAGATTTACCTGGCCTTCCGGAAGATCAAGACATTATCAGACCTTTATCTAACCCATTGAAAGCAACTGGACACTTACAAATTCTTTATGGAAACTTGGCTTCTGAAGGTTCAGTTGCAAAAATCACAGGTAAAGAAGGCGAAGTATTCGAAGGTCCAGCAAGAGTTTACGAAGATGAATTTTCAGCAATAAAAGGCATCGGAAAGGAAGTGCAAAAAGGTGAGGTTATCGTTATCCGATATTCAGGCCCCAAAGGTGCTCCTGGCATGCCAGAAATGCTAAAACCAACTTCAGCGGTAATGGGAGCAGGTCTTGGAAAAGATGTGGCATTAATTACAGATGGTAGATTCTCTGGAGGCTCTCACGGTTTTGTGGTTGGACATGTTACTCCTGAGGCATCAGAAGGTGGATTGATTGCATTGGTTAAAAATGGTGACATGATTCGAATTGATGCGGTTACCAATACCTTGGAACTAAAAGTAGATGAGGCTGAAATCGCCAGGCGTAAAGCAGCTTGGATAAAGCCGGCTTACAGAGCGACAAATGGTGTATTAAGAAAGTATATCGCCACAGTAAAATCTGCATCTCTAGGGTGTGTTACCGATGAAATAGACGAACTCTAGTAGCACAGTAATATTGGTTATTAATTCTTTATCTCGGAGACGCTGGAAGCCTCAGTACCTTAAACAGATGGG
The DNA here is from genome assembly GCF_047632995.1 of Psychromonas sp. GTDB lineage: Bacteria > Pseudomonadota > Gammaproteobacteria > Enterobacterales > Psychromonadaceae > Psychromonas. The sequence continues at coordinate 38,819 of NZ_JBLIEK010000009.1, read as the reverse complement.
ATGACTGAGGTATCCTAAAGAGTGAAGTTCCGTTGAGCTCTGTTACGGGAAAAAGTTCTGCTGCCTTCGTTTTAGCAACAGGTGAAAGATAAAACTGCAGTATATAACCTTCACCATTGATGCAGCAATATCCGACCAAACAACTATTTTCGTAAAAACTGAAATGCTCTGACATTGTTACAAAACCGAAATATCACATCCCATCGAGTGGCGCGGTTGATTGTGAAAAGTATTGTTTTTTCAGTTTACTAACATCGCCTAATGACTTTATTTTTTTATTTCTAACATGGTTATCCACCTATATATTGATATGAAAATTTGTCTGCAAATAGGCATTTTTCTTATCAAGTACAGCGCAGCTTTCCGATGGGATAAATAGTAGGAGATATGGTGCTTGAAAAATTGAATAAAAACGACAGTTTGTGGGAAGTGATTCAAGCTAACGTAGCTTTAAGGGCACTCGAACAGTGACCTTTTTAGCCTTTATACTCACTACTGAGCGCTTTGGGACACAAAGCACCTTAGAGCTTTTACTCTATTTATCTGTTCAGACAACCCATTTATGCTCGCTTTCTCCCAATACCGAGCGTTGCGCAACAACTTCCCCTTTGTCCCGAACTTGCATATCTATGAAGAAGAAACAGAATGGAAAGAAGGTTATGATGTTTCTACTAGCGTGGTAGCGATTCAATAACGCCATATCCAGTTTGCCTTAATTGCGCCACTTGGCCCATAACTGCGCTGCTTCATCTCTAGAACTGCCCAGCATTCTTTTAATTCATGTTCTACATCGTAAGTAATTTTATAAAATTTATAGACTAAATCGGGATCTCCGTATTCAGAGCTAAAAGGACAGTTTTTTCTTGCTACCAGATCAATACTAATTGTATTTCCGCCTATCGTACTGATTTGCTTATTAATGACATCCATTCGATCTTGTTCTGCCTGTCTGGACATTCTTATTAATATCCATACAGATATCCCTCCAGCTAAAAATGTCAGCAAAAATGCTAGTTGTAAGTTCATACTCAACACCTCCGTATTGATATAAAAGGCGACGCGGTGCCGAATTCAATTCTAATTTATTAGGTATTTATAGTCGCTTTCATATCAATAAGTATAGGCAACATTGATCAGGATCTGATAGGGAGTAGAGCGCTGGCTCACAGTAAAAACAGGTTAGAGGTTTAGCAGAGTAAAATCAGATATTGACTAATTTCTTTATTTTACTAAATAGACGTAAGATCTAATCAAACCTCAGTTGAGCGTTTTTCCCGAAAGCAAGCTTCGCAAATTTGGTCACTGTTTGATGGTTTGTAAATCGCTTTTGGGGCGTTAGCGAGTTATCATTCTGAGGCGCAAAGGGGCACATTGCGCCCTAGAAAGCCACATTCATTCCTAGCATTCCTAGCATTCTTAGCAATTCTTAATTGATTTAAGAATTGCTAAGGAAAGGACCCGATCTATAATTGTATGCACATGAAATAGCGTTTTTGAGTGCAGTTGTCGAGGCTAACTTATCTACCTGTTTTCGTAACTCACTCCAGTGCGCATAGCTCATGAGCTATGTCGATTGCATAAACATAACCAATGACATACCCCACCAAAATTATTTAGCGATTTCGGTTTGTAAGACGGAGGCTAGTTGGTGTTCTGGCTCTTATAAATGTGCATATAGTGTTTTAGTCTAGAGGGTCGTTTTACTAATATACGCAAAGTGCGTACCTCCCTTTTTCAGGAGAAAATTTATAGTGGCGTCATGACTGATTAATAATGGCCATTGATGACTCCCTAAGTCGGAAAGGGCCACATAGCGAGATAGATTATTTACTCTAATATCGTGTGCTTTAATTTATCGGGCTTAATTTCGGGAATTTACAGTATTAAAAATCCAGTCGTTACCGAGATACTCCTCTATCACATGAAAGAAAAAAGTCAGTAGTAGCACCGGAGTTTTACCTGAAAATAAAGCTCTGCCACAACTCAGCTTGTTTGATGACTAATAAACGAAATTTCTTTGTATAAAACGCTCGGCAGAATCTACGCTGGAACGCCCCTGCCAATCGGGTATAAACAGAAATAACATACGGATATTTACGAAAGAGAATATCAAATTCAAATAAGGTTTTGCCGCATCTGAGCATGATGAGATAAAATATCCTGTTCAAATCAACCTTGACTGGACCTTTATTCGTACTCTACTCGGCAAACCAAATTGCATTCATCTGCGCCGTTATAAAATCTCAATGTAGAACAACTATACTTCAATTTTATGCCTCGTATCTAAGTACAATTTTTCATCCTGAAGTAACATGGGTATATATAAAGCACTCATCATTTAACCCATTCGCAAGAGTTAACTATTCAGATATCATTTCTCAAGATAAATAATTAATAAGTCTGTAACAGCTGTATTGACTAATTTACGCGCCGAAGATAATATCCGGCTCCAAAAATCATGATGATGCCCGCAAACTAATAGATCAACTTCCATTTCTTGAACTGTTGCTTTTAATTTTTCATTTAAATCTCCTATTACAACCAAAGTATTTGCAACAGGATAATCCGCCTGTTCAGCTAATTCTTGCAACTCTTTTTGCAATATGGCTTGTTGTTCATCGAGCGGCATGTCCATCTCAACTTTTGTACTGACTCCCCCTCTGCTACTAACAGAATTAACATCAACACAAATAAATGAAAGTTTAGAATTAGCGTCTCTAGCTAACGAGATTGCTTTATTGATCACTACTTCACTGGATTTAGATAAATCAACAGCGACTAATATATGCTTATAGCTCATTGTCTTCCTCCCGATTGGCTCTACCATTATTAATGCGTTTAAAATAAGTCTAGCACCAATATCAAATCTTTCAGTTTGTAGTGGTCAAGTAAACCTGGTCACTGTTTTATGGTTTGTAAGGATCTTTGGGGCACGAAGCGCCTTAGTACATTTTCACTTAATCCTCTAAGAATATGGCCAACTTAACTTAACTAATCCACTACAGTCCATGAATTATGGTACTTACATGGGAAGAGTGTCTCAAATCACTTGTAACAATTTAATTGGCTAATTCCATATTTTTGGAATTAGGTTTGGGTAATATCATACTTTCATTTCGATGTTTTTCGTGTAAATATAATGAATCCGTTTGAGCAAAATAAAAACTTTAGAATACGCTTCTGTTTGTATTATGTCGCATTGATGATGAGAATAAACGATGAAATATCTTTCTTTATTATTAGTCTTTCTACTTACTTCAACTCCTACTCACAGCGCATCTAATCACCTGCTTAAGCATATTGAAGCGCTGAGCCGTGATTATTTTTATATTGATTTTAGTCGAGATACTTCTCACTATAAACATCAGACTGAAGTGGGTGGAGAGCATGAAACTCACTATTTTTTGCTTGGTTTTGAAGCAGATACTTTCATCATTAAAATTCATTCGACGGATAGGGATGTGGGCTATGCTCCACGAGATGATAGCTACAATATTTTGACCGAGCATTGGGATGAAGTAAAGCAATTAAAAGTAATCACAGTGAAGGTTATTGGGCAACAAGCTTGGGTTGATGTGTCATTTTCAGCTCATCCTTTTGCACAGTACAGTCTCGAAGTTGAAAGATTAGACAATTTAGTACGTTAATGAATATTTGAATTTTACTAAGTGAGCACTATGATAAATTATGACCCTTTTTTGCCGTCTGATGACATTAGCGCAGCCGAAGTGCTGGAACTAATAATTAACTATCAATTTATAGAGCCTATCTATCACGCAGATGGCTTTGGTCATTTGCAGGTTGAAACTCCATTTCAAGCAAGTCCTCATAGCATCAGTCGTCTTATTCACTTTATCGAACTAAAGCAACAATGGCCTGATTGTATAAAGTTGTTATCTAGTAAAAGTGAATGCTGGTTGTTGGACTTTTCGGTTGAACTTCAAAAGGAAAATAGTTCAGGTGTGCTCAATTGTTTAGTCAAAATCACTGACTTTTTTGAAGCATCAGACAATCGGATTACCCACCTTCAGAATGTAGCACAATGGCCTTGGCATTCAGACTCTAGCGCATTATTGGAAGATGTGAAAAATACGTTAATTATTATTGAACTGGGTTTACTTAAAGAAGACGGACTAACATCTGAAATAGATTTGTCTATTGTTCGACACTCTCTAGTTGCCTTAGATCAGATTTATGAAAACTTTGAATAAGAGAAACCACTGAGTTTAAAAAACATTACACTTTAATTTTCTAAGACAATAGTTGTGTTTTTCACCCTAAACGTTTCCTGCCCAGTCATATCGGCTACCACAATTTCACCTTTCAACTCGCTTAAGATTAGCTAGCTCATTTTAGCTAATCTTATTCAGCTGCCTTTTAAATGATTTAGTTCAATAAAAAGGCGTCGAATAATCAATATAATCCCCATAGTAGCCATTCAAAAACTTTTATCTCTACGATATTGGACAATAGATGAATTTTCTATCCAGTTTTTTTTGCTAAAATTTAAATCAGATTTATATGGAAATAACGATGAAAAAAATAATACTATCAATTTTTGCATTTTGTTTTTTGGTAAGTACTGCTTCAGCAGGTAAAAATAAAACAGTGAGTACTAAAATAGGCGAAATACCTGACGAGATTCCCTGCACATGTGTTTTCAACAAAAACCGTATGTGGAATCCAGAAAAGATTGTTTGGCTTAATGAGGAATGGGAATGTGCAATTTATGAAGATGATGGCACATGCTCAGCAGTACAGGTAATAAAAATAGCAAAGGACAAAAAAACGAGTATTAAAACAGCTGAAAAAGCTGACGAAGATCCCTGCACATGTGTTTTCAATAAAAACCGTATGTGGAATCCAGAAAAGATTATTTGGAATAATGAAGAATGGGAATGTGCAAATTATAAAGACGATGGGACATGCTCAGCAGTACAAATAGTAAAAATGTAAAAGGACAAAAATACGAGTACAAAGGGAAAGCTTGATAATTATTTAATTGCTGATTCAGCGGTCCGATTGCTCAGTAAAAATGAACTTTTACTAAATAACCCAACTGAACTTAGATTGATGCGTAATGAAATTTTTGCCCGGCATGGTTTCATATTTAAATCTAAAGATTTAAAACGATATTTTTCCCAACGCTCTTGGTAGAAGCCTGATTTTATAAACGTATCATTGTCTTCATTAGAAGCACAAAATGTCCGCCTGATAAAAGCGTTGGAATCAAATAAAATGACGGCATAAGACGGGACCCCAAAACCTTTTTAATAGAAAATATTTGTTGCCCCGTCTTTCCGCATTTAGTCACTGTGAACGCTTCCGGAAACTTCCAAACTCTAGTGGTATTGTAAATTTAATCACGTTCCTAAATGCATCGTAAGAACAATCTAAAGCACTTTTATTTCGCTCGCCATGGGGAAAAGCGAGCGAATATGGAGAGTATTAATTGAGAAAAAGAGTAAGAATTCTAAGTCGCTAACCTCCCAAAACTTTGTGCCATTTCTCCTTTAAGCATCAATTCCTTCGCTCATCACAATGCTATTGCACAGTTAAAGTTCCCACAAGAAAAACAACAGATTCTGTTAGTGTTAAAAAAAAGATGATAATAATTATTATTAAATAGTGATAGCTCACACTCCTTGATTATTCAGAAAGTAAGCTTCAGCGCTCAGTTAACGAACAGCATATTAACTATTAAAAAAATTTACTTGATGAACCATAAAATTTAATTAAAGGAATAAATGATTATGAATAAGACTGGTTTTCTAGCAGCATCGATGGTGATGGCGTTAACGGCCTGTGGCGGATCCACTAGTGACGGAGCCCCCTCCTCTAGTGTAATTGTCACAGCGATAGATGGGTATTTATCAAATGCTGAATTATGGGTAGACGTGAATGATAATCTATCTCTTGATAGTGCAGACATTAAGTTAGACTCGAATACCGATACCTCTGGCAAATTTACTTTACCAAGTGATTACCAAAAACATGCTGTGTTTGTCAAAGCTATTTCTGGCCAAACGATAGATACCACTCGTGGTTTAGTAGAAAGTGATTTTGTTCTCGCAGCTCCAGCAGGCTCTAAAGTCGCTAGCCCTATGACTAACATGGTCGTTGAGCAGTTGGCTGCAAACCCTGATATGACGCAGGTCGAAGCGGAAGAAAACGTAGTTCAATCTGTTACCAATTCAGGTTTAACTGTCTCTTATAAACTTATCTTTGGTGACTACTTAGCGGATAGCTCCCAACAAGCACAAGCTCTTAATGTTATTGGTGAAACCTTGGTTGACCATGCAGGACTTGCAGTTGAGAAACAACTGGAACTTGCTTCTGGCGTGGCTGATGCAACTAAAAATGTTATTGATGACCAAGATGAAAATCTGGACGATTTTTCACCTGCCATTAAAATCCCAGAAACCGGAGCGCTGACTGTTAGTCCAAACACTCGGCCAGTACATAATTTTAACGGTAGCGCTTTAAAGCCGCTCACTCTAAATCGTGATGACGCATGGAATGAATTAAATGCATCACAGTATTTCTCAGATGTTGAACGTGACGCGCTAACTTATAAGTTAAAACAACTCCGAGGTACACTAAACGGGCTAAGCATTGATGCTAACACCGGCATTGTCTCTGGTGACTTAACGTCAGCAATCGCAGGTACCTTCGATTACCAGATTTTTGCGTCAGATAGCCACGCTGCCACTTCTTACCCACTTAATTTTACAGTAACCATTGTAGCGCTAGATAATCCAACACCCGATCCAACACCGGATCCAACACCCGACCCAACACCCGATCCAACACCGGACCCAACACCCGATCCAACACCAGACCCAACACCCGATCCAACACCGGACCCAACACCCGATCCAACACCGGACCCAACACCCGATCCAACACCCGAGCCAACACCAGATGAAAGCAAAAACAATTTACTCCTTAACGGTGATTTTGAAAACTGGACCGCGACAACACCATCGGATTGGACAACAATCGAGAAAGGAATCGCTGTAGTACAAAGCACAGGTACATATAAAACGGGTTTAAGTTCAGCAGAAGTTTCTGTCAATACAGGCTCTCAAGGTGATACCGATTTCCGTCAATCGGTAGATGTCGTTGCTGGAAAAACCTATACCTTTTCAACCTGGATTCGTCACACAGAAGGTGCTGCTAAAGCGCGGCTTTTTGTTGGAGGCTATCAAGGATATTCAGATCCCAACTTAGTAAATGAATGGCAGGAAGTTACATCTACTTATACTGCGAATGATAATTTAAGTATTGAGCTTGGTGTACGTTTTTATGATCTACCGGGATTTGATGGTTCTGAAATCGTTTATCTTGATGATTTGACATTCACTGAGAGCTCAGAAACCCCGACTGATCCTGTTGATCCTGTTGATCCTGTTGATCCTGCAGAGCCTACAGAGCCAGTTCCAGAGTACACAGGTACATATTATGACAGCGCAACGGGTAAAACGGCTTTTGAATTAAAAACCGCCCTATATAATATTGTTAAGAGCCATACTGCAAAAAGTTACGGTGATTTATGGGATTTTATGAGCAGTAACTCATTAGATAGTTATTATGAAAAGGATAATTCAATTTTAGATATGTACTCTGAAAACCCTTCTTCTTCAGATAGCTACAACTACACCCCAGTCACAAATCAATGTGGAAATTACTCGGGAGAAGGTAGCTGTTATAACCGCGAACACTCTTTTCCAAAAAGCTGGTTTGGTGGTAAAGTGGCACCTATGTATACAGATATTCATCATCTTTTTGCAACTGATGGTTATATAAACGGTAAACGTGGCAACTACCCATATGGTGAAGTTGGCACGGCTTCTTTTACATCCACAAATGGCAGCAAATTGGGCGAAGCATCGACTGGTTTGGGATATACAGGCACTGTCTTTGAACCTATAGATGAATTTAAAGGTGATTTTGCAAGAGCCCATTTTTATATGGCTACACGTTACCAAGATATTATTGCCGGCTGGGAAAAGAACTCTGAGAGTTCGGACGCAGTACTAAATGGCAGTGCTGATCAAGCATTTGAACCTTGGGTAATTGTTATGCTAAAGCGCTGGAATGAAAATGATCCGGTCAGTCAAAAAGAGATCGCTCGTAATCAAGCGGCTTATCTGTATCAGGGCAACCGCAACCCGTTTGTCGATCACCCCGAATATGTAAATGAAATTTGGGCTGATTAATAGAGTCAGATAAAAAGAGAATACTTGCCTTTTACCTCAACAGGTAAAAGGCAAGTTCAATAACACCACGGCCTGTCCCTGGGACAAATATAAAATAAAATTTAAAAAATAATAGCGCACCTTTTTCCCCTCATTTATTTAAGTCGCCCACTCTAAAACACGTTACAATAGATTTTTTATTCGCTGCCAATTAAAACTATGAACCAAGCTATCATCTGCCGTGTCGCATTAGCGATTCCGCTGCATAAACAGTTCGATTACTTATTGCCAAATTATCTGCTTAAAACAGATATAAATAACCTGGTTGGATGCCGTGTACGTGTCCCTTTCGGCGGTAAAAGGCAGCTGATCGGCGTGATTTGTGAAGTTAACCCACACTGTGATTACGCCATAGATAAATTAAAAAAGATCACCCAGTTAATTGATCAAACAGGATTACTCGATAACAACCTCTGGTCACTACTACGCTGGGCCGCCTTTTATTATCAGCACCCTTTTGGCGATGTTTTTCAGCAGGCGATCCCCTCTTTATTGCGCCAAGGTAAAGAAACAAACTTTAAAGGCAGCGAGCATTGGCAGCTCTCCGGTAAAGTATTCACCTTAACCGACTTTAACAAAGCTAAAAAACAGCAGCAGGCTCTCTCTTTATTGCAGGAAAAAAGATTATCCGCAGCGCAATTAAAAGCGCACAACATTAGTCGCCCGACACTAAAAACTTTACAGGAAAATGGGTTAATCGAAGCGATTGAACTGCAGCCAGATTGTGATTTAACCTGGCAGGACTCCTTTTCAGAAAGTACACAAAAACCGACTTTAACCGCGCAGCAGGCGATTGCGATCAGCTGCGTGATCCAGCAGATAGATGCCTTCAACTGTTTTTTACTAGAGGGGATAACAGGTAGCGGTAAAACCGAGGTTTATCTCAATATATTAAAACCGGTTCTGCAGGCGGGTAAGCAGGTGCTTGTTATAGTGCCTGAAATAGGCTTAACGCCACAAACCATACAACGTTTTCAGGCGCGTTTTAATGTGCCTATTTACCTCAAGCACTCCGCATTAAATGCGCGCGAGCAGTTAGATACCTGGTTACATGCCAAGCAAGGCAGCGGCGCCATTATTATCGGTACGCGCAGTGCCATATTCAGTGATTTTAAAAATTTAGGGCTGATCATTATTGATGAAGAGCACGATGGCTCGTTTAAACAGCAAGATGGTTTTCGCTATCATGCGCGCGACTTTGCCATTAAACGTGCCTTTCAAGAAAACATTCCGATTGTTTTAGGCTCCGCCACCCCTTCTCTGGAAAGCCTGCACAATGCACTGCAGGGTAAATATCAACATCTGCACCTGACCGAGCGCCCCGGTAACGCAACCCCACCGAGCAGCAGCTTAATTAACCTGGCAGGCTTGCCGCTAAAATCGGGGTTATCCCCACAACTGATTGAGCTGATGGGCAAACATCTCGCTAAAAACAATCAGGTGATTCTATTTTTAAATCGCCGCGGCTATGCGCCAGTGTTGATGTGTCATGAATGCGGCTGGCTGGTGAAATGCCCGCGCTGTGATGCTTTTTATACTTACCACAAATCAGCTAATTACCTGCATTGTCACCACTGCACCTCTACCCTGCCAGTGCCGCATCAATGTAATGATTGCGGTTCAACGCAGTTAATTGCAACGGGTGTGGGTACCGAGCAGTTAGAAGAGACACTCAATACGCTTTTCCCGGATCACCCGACCGTACGTATTGACCGTGATAATACCCGTAAAAAAGAGAGTTTTAATACCTATTTAAGCGATATTAATAAAGGCAAGTACAAGATCCTGCTCGGCACACAGATGCTCGCGAAAGGCCATCACTTCCCCGATGTCACCTTAGTGGCACTGATCGATGTCGATGGCGCACTGTTTTGTAATGATTACCGTGCCAGTGAACGATTGGCCCAGCTATTTACTCAAGTAGCGGGACGCGCCGGACGGGCGGAGAAAAAAGGACAAGTTGTTTTACAAACACATCATCCTGACCACAGTTTATTGCAGGATCTTATCAATAACGGTTATCTGGAATTTTCAAGAAGTGCACTGCAGGAGCGTATTTTAGCGCAATTGCCGCCCAGTTCATTTCAGGCGCTGCTACGCTGTGAGTCGGACAACGCCACACAGGCGGAGAATTTTCTCTCCTTATGCAAACAGATTCTAGAGCAGATTAAAGCAAACCATAGCAGCGCTGAGCAGTTATTGCTTTTAGGACCGATTCCGGCATCAATGGAGCGGCGCGCCGGTAAATATCGCTTTCAACTGTTACTGCAAAGTCAGCAGCGAGCATCGATAACAAACGTTTTGCAGCAGGCACTGGTTAAATTCGATAGCCTTCCCGAAGGGCGTAAGGTGAGATGGTCAATAGATGTCGATCCTATTGATTTTGTCTAAGCGAAAAAATGGGCCGATTTACTTATCTAAATATCTGTCTTGCCAGTCCGGTGCATAATGCACATTGAAAATGAACGCTTATTTTAATCTCTTTGTGATCATTTGGAATTGTCGTGTTTACGCCATAAACACAACAATTGTTCCTCTTTGCACATGACCCAAGTTGAATTTTCAAAATTTAATTTATTAATAAACATAAAAGTACAACTAACGCATTGTCTGCAGTAATTAATTTGCAATTGCGAGGCGCAGAGGGAGTGGCTTTAAATGGGCTAGCGCTTACGCTTTTTTGTTAGCTAAAAGGCAAGCAACTGGCGGCTTACAGCCATTAATGTTAAGAGAGTGCACTGGCTTATTTTCCTGTGGCAAGCGGTCAACAAAAACGCCCAGAAGGTGATAAGCAAGCAAATTGCCACAGTGCTAACAAAAATAGCATCCAAGATTATTTTATTGACGATTTGGCATCAATAATGCGGTATATCAATGCTACTATATATAAATTAACATTAATTACAGTAGCTAGAGAACAGAAAATGATAACCATTTTTTATCGACTACAAAGATTTTATGCGCAGCGGAGTATTACAGCATGAACAAAAAAAGAAGCTTCACCACACTTAAAACCCCATTACTGAATGATTGTACTAACCATTTAGCCCTTCAAGTTGAACGCTCTAGTACGGGGAAAAAAACGCAGCAAAAAAAGAGGAATGGATCATGTGAATCACCAATAGCGGATATTGTAACTTATGAATTTATTCGCGGTTATAACTAGAAACGATTGATTTTTTAAGACTATTTTTCAGCTGTTTACTGGTTCTTTATGGATGCAAACTCAAGACTTGTATCCGCTAGCGCTGCATATACTATATTGCCCAAAAAGTCAGACTGGTTATCTACAACTTTGATAGACTAAAGTTGCAACAGACTGAAAATGTTAGTGTAAATTATTAAAAAAATCTGTTTATAGAGATCTCTATAAGTGCAGATGAATAGTGCACCCTGCTGTTATCTGCTCTAGCACTCTTCAAGTTCTTGCATACGCTGTTCGCTGCGCGCGCCAATTTGAAGGTTCCATATTTTGGCAAAGCGCCAGGTCCCTACCTCAAAAAAACTGCCCAATTCGTTTCTTACAACGAGGATACTAAGCATTGACCTTTCGCGCCCTCAGAGACAGATCAATAACAGCCAGATAACCGGACGCTCAAACACTATGGTCAGGAGTAAAGGGAGTCGATACGGTGAATCGTATTTAGCGCCGCTCACAAGTTGTGCAACCGCGGCATGCAGAGCGGCTCTGTTTATCTAAGCGCCCGCGTTGAATTTTACAATAGGCTTGTTTTAACGCACGTCGTCCCGAAAACCAATCATCAGCTCGCCCGAGTATCAGATTGCCCTTAAAACGTTTACTTAATTCCTTACCGTACTGCTTAATAAAAGAACTATCAAAGCCGATTTCAAAATAGATTAATGCTTGCTCAATCGTTGTAAAACTATCAAGTTTATTTTGTAAGCTATTTTTATGACAACGTTGAACCACGAGCACTGCCCCTCATTGCATTTGATTAGATAAATAGCGAGTGCTAGTAGCATAATGCAATCACAGGTAAGAGTCTTGATTTATGCGTTAATATTATTATAAACGCCTAGCCATTTTACTAATCCACTTCCCTATGCAGATATCGAGTCAGCAGCAGTAACAGAGCGGTGAATGACGTTTCCATGCAGAGTATAGAAACGAGAGTGGTTCCTGCTTTTATCTGTTAATCCATACTTACTGCACAATAAACATAAATTGTTGAAAATCAACGCGAAACCTTATTGATGATTTAATGACGCAGTGACACAATGCCGTCACAAAATCAAAAAACACATAAAAATAAATCACAGTAATTGGGTGCAAATTCGTATTGGCTGCAATTTTCATTTTAAAATAAGGGATTAATATGTTTCGTTCTATTTTAGCAATAACACTCACGGGTATACTTTTCGGTTGTGGCGGAGGCGACGGCGGAGGTGGCGATAAAAGTTTTTCAGGGCAGGGACAAACGAGTGATACTTGCCCTGATTCTATGCAGTGTGATTTTTTTACTGCGCCTAAAGACTATAACAATGATAATAGCGAAACAGTGAAAATCTATTACGGCATCCATAAAGCCACCGACATTGAAAATCGTATTGGTATTTTAGTGTTTAACTATGGCGGACCCGGTGGTGAAGCGGTGGGCAGCACCGATTGGATGATAAATAATAGTTTACCGCCAGAGATATTGGCACGTTTTGATGTAATAGGCATGGATCCGCGTGGTACTGGGCAAAGTGCTTTTGCAGAAGAGTTAACAGATTGCGCTGTCGCTCAGTCTAACAACAATGGTAACTGTGATAATGTGTTTGCCGATGTCGCGCCATATCTGGGCAGTAATAGTGTTGTCAAAGATCTCGATCAATTACGAGTGCTATTAGGCGAAGAAAAACTTAACTTTTTCGGCTACTCCTACGGTACGCGTTTAGGCGCATTATACGCCAACATGTACCCTGAAAATGTACGCGCCATTGTCTTAGATTCACCCATGTCTCCTGATGAAGCTAACAACTTTGAATTCATAAAAGGCAAGATTACAGGCTTTGATCTGGTTGTTGATTACCGCTTAGGGTTTGATACAGCCTATAAATCGCAATATATATATGTGTTTAATAAGATCGTTGATACCGGGTACTATACAGCGGGAGATGGCGTCACTTTATCTTCTGAAGAAGCTTACCAAGCACTTACTGCAACCTCTGGACGAGAAAAAACGGCTAATTGGTCAATGATTAAAACCGGTGTGTTTGAATTACTGGAGAATAACAATGCCCAACAGCTAAAGGAGCAGATTCCAAATATCGATTACCCAGAAACAACAACTGATGATTTACGCTCTAGTATGTTATTGAAAGCTGTCCTGTGTACCGATGAAGCAAGCCCGCTTAGCAATAATGAAATAATTGCTAGGCAATCTGAGTTTCAAGCCATTTCCACGCTGTTTACACCTTGGGCTAAATATTGGTCAGAAATGTGTGCCGACTGGCCTAATCAGCAGGATCCCATAGCCGTTGTGGAAGAGATGGAGAGTGTCTTAACCGGACAACAAATATTAATTATTGCCGGTAAATATGATACCAATACGCCCTATTTCTGGGGAACTGAGATGGCTGTAAGTTTTGGTGAACTCGCAAGTGTGATAACCGTTGATAATTTAGCCGATCATGCGTTTAGTTACACAGGCATTAACTGTGTCGATAAAAACACCACGCAATATTTATTAGATCCCACAGCTGAAATTGCAGACGAGACATGTTCAGGCGCAATACTTAACAAAAATCGCAGTTTAGCTCTTAAAGCCAGTCAACATCCTGCAAAACGCATAAACAGAAGAAGAGTTCAACCACGATAGTTTAAACAAGCCAGATCAAAGCAAGCCCAGCCAATAGTTGGGTTTGTTTTAATCAAATAGCAGTAATGCCAGTAGCACAAATAACTGCGACCCATTGTCTAAGTGTTCAGCATTAGCACCTCTGCTGGAAACAAGATTCAATAGATGTTCATCCCCTTGTTTGCATCAGTTAAAAAAAACTTTCTGCCAAAATAGCGAGTATTACAATTATTAATAAAAAATATGAATTGGCCAGAAACAGTCTTTCTTTTAACTGCCACAGACGGATAAATAGTGCAGAGGGTTTAAGTTTATTTTCTGTTTTTAATTGCGAAAACAGATAGTCATTTAATTGCTTTTTATTAAATAAACGCTGCCTTATATTGCCAAAAGGAAGTGCTAGTTTTTCGCTAATTAGATAACCACTGCTGTAGTGAACGGCAGAAAAGTCGGCCTCTTGCCTTTCCCCCCTCACCTGCAGATATAACCTATCTCCCTGCACGCCTAATTTTAATGTTAAAAAATAGGTGAAGAGATAAACGTACATTGCTGCGACCATTATATAAACAATCATGCTACCAAGAATGAGTTCAATAAAAATAGGTGAGGTTTGAAAAAGCACCAGCAATAATAAGATCGGCACTAAAAAAAGACTACCGAGCAGATACAGCTTTCTTTTATGCTTCACCACATTATTGGTTAACCAAAACACCTCATTACCTCTGTATTTCTCTTTGCCTGTTTGCTGCGCGCTTGCAATCAATTTATCTGTTGGATCTTTTATGCTGTTTGTGAAAATAGCGACACTCTCTTCTTTTTCTAATAACCAGGCAGCAACAAGACCCAATATAAAGGTTAAAGCAAATCCCAGTAGTCCATAGTGAGAAAGAACTGTACCTTCAGCGATCTGCTGATCTCTGGCTGCCAGTAATTTATCGAGCTGCGGCAATTGAAACAGGCCTAAACTTTCCCCCTGCAGGTTTAACTGTTCAATGCGAGCCGAAATAAAGTCTGCAACCCAAAGTTTGTTTTGCCAAACAATTAAAGCGGTAGGATCTTGGCTACATTGTAAAATCGCCTGAGTAAGTGGCTTCCCCGTTAAAGAGTATTGCTGAATAAGCCCCGCCGACATTGTATGATCTGCAATATTCACCCAAAGGGAATTTTCGGCATAGGTAAATTGGTGAGGCCAACGATTTTCAATGCCAGGCTCTGTGATAAAACTGGCAGTTTGATCAGCAAAATCAGCAGTTGTTGCTTGAACGGCAACAAGACGGTGATGGTTGGTATCTGCAATCCATAACTGCCCGTTTAATAATGAGATTTGATTGGGAAATTTATATTTCCCATCCCCTTTAACCGATAGGATCTCACCCACTGAGCTGATTTTGTAGAGCTTATGTGCGCTCGTATCCGCTAAATATAAACTATCGTCTGAGCTATCAATGGTAACTCTAAAGCTTCGACTTAATAGAGGTAGATTTATCCCGAATGGCTGACAGGTTTGCATGCTTAACTGGCAGCGGTAAAAGCCATCATCCCCCATTTTATGGAACTGATTAATCTGCGTTTTTTTAGTTAAACGCAGATACTGTTGGAGGTTTTCCAGTAAGCTAAGAGGTTTATTGCGATGGTAAATTAACAGATCGCCATTTGAGAAAAAGTCATAATCACCAGCAGCACTCAGCTGTAAACTATTCAGGTCAAGCTGCTTAACTAAGCGCTCATCGGGGGCAATCCAAAATAGTTGTTGCCCATATTGAATAACAAGCTGCCCTTGCTGCTGTTTAAAAAAACCAAGATCATCGACATTATAACGCGTACTGTTACCGACTTGCCAAATTACAAAACTGCACAGCGCCGCAATAACAATCAATACTGCGGCAATTAATGAACGCCCTTTCATCACCAATCCCTATAATAAATAGATAATAAAATAACAGAGTAGATATCTTTTTGTCGCCATCTAAGCGGTTATTGTGAACTTATCATTATATTTCACAATTTTTTATAGCAGTGAAGTTGTAGACCTATTTATTTAGCAACTCGCTTTCAGGAATTGGGAAGATCCGTTTGAACTAACCGTTTAAACGGTTATCTATTAGCAGTGAAAATTTTAAGCCCATAGATAATTTTAATATTATTGCTATCCACAAATATCATCTCAATTGATTCCATTTTTTTTCAATGCCCTCTTATCAACTCATTGTGAGCAGAGTTAATCTTTGTCTTGTTACACAAGCAGCAGCGTGATTGATATTTCCCCACTTATAGCGAGGTGTAACAGGAATCGCCTTTGATTTTTATATAACCAATTATTGACACGCAGAGTTGAAAGGTTATAAAATTATAAAATCTCACATTTTAATATAAAAACCAATAACTTGAAGTTGTTTTGAGAGAAAAAACATAACCAGTGGTGTTACTAACAAGGTTCAGAGTGTTCAACTGGGCGTTAGTTTATGGTTTTTTTAGCATATAAAGTTAACAAGGATCGACTTTTATGAGCGTATCGGTATATAAATCAAATAAAATAATAACCACATTAATAGCAATGACTTTTATAATTATTTTTCAATGCAATAGGTCTCAGGCAGCTTCTTTACCCAAAGAGATAAAGCTAGTCAGTGCCCCTTGGGTAAACGGCGCGCGCGATGATGGCACGGGAATTTACTGGGATATAATGCGCTTAGTCTACGAACCAATCGGTATAAAAGTTGAATATAACACCACAGATTATGCTCGTAGCATTGCTTTAGTAAAGCAGGGGGAAATGGATGCTTGGCTCGGTTCCTATCTTGATGAGGAAGAAAATGTTATTTATCCCAAATGGCATTTTGACGCCGATGTTGTGGTCGCTCTTTATAAAAAATCACCTGACTTCCAATGGCTAGGGGAAAATAGTCTTGCAGGAAAAAATATCGGCTGGATAAAAGGCTACAACTATCATAAATACATCGATACCCAGTTCAATAATAAAGAATTTAAAACGCGCGAAGAAGCCATAGAATTATTAGAAAACGGTCAACTAGATTTTTTCTTAGAAGCTCAGATAGAAGTGAAAGATGAGATAAAAAAAGGCTCTTTAGATTCGACAAAATTTGAATACAATACTTTGATGAACTTGAATATTTTTCCAGCTTTTTCCGATAACGCGAGAGGGTTGCAGTTACAGAAGATATTTGATGCACGTTTCGCAAAATTGCTTAAGTCTGGTGAAATAAAGAAACTTTTTGATAAATGGAATTGGCCAATATATCCATTCACAATACTCTGTAACTATGCCTCGACCTCAATGGTCAGCTGTTAGATGTTAGATGTTAGATGTTCCCATTGAATCCAATAAAGGCCACCAGTCGTCTATAAAAAATTACAAAACAACGCTAAAAGGGCTAATAACTATTAATCATTAGCCCTAAAAATTAAACCGCTATTTTTTCGGTAAATGTTGTTTTGCTTTTTCATATAATTCCTTCATTTTATCAATGGAAGAATTGACCCCTTTTGCAAATTCATGCTCACTATTTTCTGCTGAAGATTTAAGTTTTTCCAATTTTACGCGCGCATTTAATAGTTCGTTATCAAGTGTTTTTAAATGCGGTCTCAATGCTGTCTGTATCTCCTTCTCAGCTAAGTCCATTTGTACTTTAGCTTCATCTACTTTGGTTTGCCATGCTGCCAATTCGTTTTTTAATTTTGTGATTAATGATTGTTTATCCATGATTAATTCCTTTTCCTGATAATTTACTTTCTGGCTATATATTAATAATGATAGACGCAGTTGAAATTCAACTAAGCATACTTGCATGGCTGTCATCAGTATTAATAAAAAGTATAGAGAAAATCAATTTTTTTGCCAAAAAATCGAAACAGAATTTATGGATAAATTATACGGAACACTCTCCTTGGAGTGCGCTGGTAGATAGAATTGATTTTTATAAAAACAACAAAAAAGGGAGCCGTTAAGTTGCTCCCTTATATTAAGTTATACAGCCCTACTATCTATGCCTTTGCGAACTTATATGTTCGATAACCTCCAATCAGGTTACACGCTTTGTAACCATTATTGATAAGTTGACGATAAGCCACATGGCCACGTAGACCAACCTGACAGTAAACTACTATCTCTTTATCTTTTGGTAGTTCATCCATGCGTTGACGAAGTTCATCAACAGGAATATTAATCGCACCGGCAATATACCCCACTTGTTCTAGTTCATTAGGATTACGCACGTCAAGTAGAAGCTGCTTATCTGTTAGGTTATCCACCGCATCAAAATGGATTGGCCGTACATCACCTTTCATCAGGTTACACGCCACATATGCGGCTTGGTTGATCACATCTCGGGCACTGCCATATGGCGGTGCATAAGTCAGTTCAAGGTGTTGCAGTTGGTCAACCGTCATACCTGCTCGTTGAGCAACAGCCATGATGTCAATTCGTTTATCGATACCATCTTTTCCAGCGGCTTGAGCACCTAATATTTTGCCTGTTTTAGGCTCAAAAAGCATTTTAAACGATACAATCTCTGCGCCCGGATAATAACTAGCGTGGCTAGCAGTATGTACATACACCTTCTCAAACTCGATCCCTTCACGTTTAAGTTGTTTCTCATTCTTGCCAGTTGCGGCCACTGCCAAGTCAAAAATCTTACAGATTGCAGTCCCCTGTGTGCCTTGATAGGTTTCTTGGCGATCAAACATATTATCAGCCGCCATGCGTCCTTGACGGTTTGCAGGCCCTGCCAGCGGAACTATTGTTTGCTTTCCTGTTATGAAATCAAATTCTTCAACCGCATCACCCACCGCGTATATAGAAGCGTCGCTAGTTTGCATACTAACGGTCGTCCAAATACCACCGAGATCCCCAATTTTAAGACCTGCATCGGATGCAAGTTTGGTTTCAGGACGGACACCAATCGCCATAATTAAGATATCACTCTTTAATGATTCTCCATTGCTTAGCGATAGG
Source organism: Psychromonas sp. (assembly GCF_047632995.1). Taxonomy (GTDB): domain Bacteria; phylum Pseudomonadota; class Gammaproteobacteria; order Enterobacterales; family Psychromonadaceae; genus Psychromonas. Next base: position 19,782 of record NZ_JBLIEK010000009.1, on the reverse strand, counting down.
TTCAAATGACCGTTAATGTGCTGGTGATGAGTACTTTCACCCGATTCAAAGCTTGCCATATGAGTTTCTGGGACATACTCAACGGCAGATAATGCCTGCCCAAGACGTAAGTCAACACCCTGGCTGCGAATTTCAGCATGAGCAAAGCCAGCCATTTCTCTGTCAACTGGCGCCATCACCTGATCGGCAAGCTCTAGCAAGGTAGTTTTAATGCCTATTTGATGAAACGCTTCCATCATTTCCAGGCCGATAAAACCGCCACCAACCACTGTTGCGTGTTCAACATTATTGGTTTTGATGGTCTGAAGGATACGATCCATATCTGGAATATTACGAAGCGAGTGTGTTAATGGATTATCGATTCCTGGAATTGGCGGAACGATAGGACCTGATCCTGGGCTAAGTAGCAAGAAATCGTAGCTTTCCGAGTATTCACTGCCGTCCACTAAATTTTTAACAGTGACTGACTTTTCCTGTCGATTAATACTTATCACCTCGTTCATAATACGAACATCAACATTGAAACGCGCCAAGAAACTTTCAGGAGTTTGTAGAATAAGGTTACTACGATCTGGAATATCACCACCGATGTGATAAGGAAGGCCACAATTAGCAAACGAAATGAAAGAACCACGTTCAAACATAATTATTTCAGCGTCTTCGCTTAAACGACGTGCGCGAGCAGCTGCTGATGCGCCGCCGGCAACGCCGCCAACAATTAAGATTTTTTTAGACATTGTTTTCCCCAAGATTGTTACAAACATATAAGAGTAAAATAAAAATTGAAAATAGCAAAACCCAGCAACAATAAGAAACTGTTGCTGGGTTTTGTTCTGTGCACTGCTAAGCTGTTATTTTTCTGAATCAGATGACGTAGATTTGCATCCACATTTTTTCAAGAAAAATACCGCTGGACAGATTCCCGAAAAAGCACTCTGCAGTAAATTAGCGCCAACAAACAGTGTTAACCAGATAAATGCGGGGTGAACAAGCTGTGTGAGTAACACTGAAAGCAAGACCATAGATCCTGCCAATGCTCTAACGCCATTTTCAATTGTCATTTTTACTACCTTCAACATAATGATTGCTGTGTGAATTAATAATAACCAACTAAATTAGCGATGTCTAATAAATATTCAGCTAAATTAGATTGATAAATTATTTAACTGAATGTAACATGCTCAAGTTGAAATTGAGGATACAAAATGAACCATAAATTAGCAAAAATACATGAGAAAGCGGCCGAAGTCAGCGAACTATTAAAACTGATGGCTCATGCAGATCGTATGGTTGTTTTATGCCTGCTATCGACCGGTGAAATGGGCGTTTCTGAACTACGTGAACATACAAACTTAAGCCAATCAGCTTTCTCCCAACATCTGGGCGTATTAAGAAAAAATGAATTGGTAAAAATAAGAAAAGAATCTCAGCAGATATTCTATTCCCTGGCAGATGGAAGGGTTAGTTTATTACTGGCCGCATTGCAACAAGCTTTCTGCCCTGAAGAATGATCCGGAGATAAGAACATTAATTCAAAACTAGTTGATAACCTTATCAACTAGCTCCCATTTTATTAACTTTTGGAGTCCATAATGGAAAACTTCACCCCATGGTCAGCATTAGCTGGAGGCGCTTTATTGGGTCTTTCTGCCAGTTTTCTGATGTTATTTACAGGCAAAATAGCCGGCATCAGTGGCATTATCGGCGGTTTGTTAAATCCGCAAAAAGGCGAGTTTAAATGGCGTCTTGCTTTTGCTGCCGGCATGGTTCTCAGCTTATTTATTTTAATGCCTTTCTCAATTGAACTGCCAACACTTATTAAGCAGCCTATCGTGCAAATTATTATTGCAGGCCTGCTAGTGGGTATTGGTACTCGCCTCGGCAACGGCTGCACCAGTGGCCACGGTATTATTGGGATGGGCCGTTTTTCTAAGCGTTCTATTGTCGCAACCTGCGTTTTTATGGCCGTCGCTGCCTTTGTGGTATTGCTTCGTCAACAGTTCGGAGCTTTATAATGTTAAAAGTAATTATCGGTTTAATTGCCGGCATCTTATTCGGTGCAGGCATGATTATCTCAAATATGGTTGATCCGGCCAAAGTGATTGGTTTTTTAAATATTACCGGCAACTGGGATCCCAGTTTAGCTTTTGTAATGGGTGGAGCGCTGGCGGTGTTTACGCCGACTTATCATCTGCTGATTAAAAAACGCAGCCATGCAATCAACGGAGAAAAATTTAGTTGGACAAGCAATACTAAAATTGATCGGACCTTAATCTCTGGCGCGGCTATTTTTGGTGCTGGCTGGGGAGTAGCAGGTTTTTGTCCGGGCCCTGCAGTGGCCAGTCTTGGCGGCGGATCAATCACGGTGTTTGTATTTACGCTGAGCATGCTGATAGGTATTGTTTTTGCCAAAAAGTATTTACAAGGCAGCTTCCCCTTACCTTTTATTGGCCGCCGCAAAAAAGAGTGTGCAGTTTAAAGTCAGCGCAAGGTAAAATATAAACGTTATACAATAGCTGCCAGAATTTATAATTTGGCAGCTATTTCTTCTCCTTCCCAGCTCCCATTTTCTTTATAATAAAAAACACCGCCTTAATACCTCCACTGAAAAGTTAAAAAAACGTTCATCTGCGCGGCTATTTTCCACTAATTAAACAAAGCGTTAGCTCTAAATAGTTTAAAAATAGAGAAAAATGTGACGTAATCTATTTGCTTTGTCTCAAAAAAGAAAACATAAAAATTGTTGTCTTGATTTTTACATTGGAGATCTTTAGTCTCAATCGCGCCTGTAGCCAAGACACGTTGAAATTTCCTTAAGGAAGCTTGGATATGCACTTAACAATCAAGGAAAAGATAAAATAATGAAAATGGATAAAAGATCATTTAATACATTTCTTAGCACTATAACCGCCGTGCTCTTATTACTTATGCTAGGTTGCCAGTCGTCAGATAAAGAGCTTAGCAGCATCAGCGTCTCGCCAAGCGCAATCGCTTTAGATATCGGTGAAAGTATTAACCTTTCAGTAACAGGCCTCTATTTAGATCAGGAAGAAGAAGAGGATATTACCCCTTTACTGCTTGATTCTGGCCTTTGGCTAAGCGCCAATGAATCAATCGTCACCATTGACCAGGGCAGGGTTACTGCGGTAGGGCTGGGTGAAACCTATTTGATGATTAAAATAAATACTTTTTCTGCACAAGTTAACGTTGTAGTTTCAGCTAATGGATCTAAAGCCTTACTAGGCAGTGCACAACAAGAAAATGCGTTAGCAAAACAGGCGCCGCACAAATTCTTAAAAGCCGGTGCAACATTAAAAACAAAACGCTACCAACACAGCAGTAATATTATCGACGGTAAACTTTACGTGGTGGGAGGAAACTCTGAAAGTGGCACCCTAAAAAGTCTGGAAATCTACGATCCCAAAACAGACACGTGGAAGGCTGGTGCGCCACTAACAACAGCTCGGAATCTGCACACTGCCAATGTACTAGCCGGAAAACTCTATGTAGCAGGTGGACGTGACGCTAAGGGTAATGAACTAAATAGCCTCGAAGTTTACGATCCCTCTACCGATAAATGGCAGTCAGGCGAAGCACTGAAAACTGGCCGTTATATGCATACCAGCAGTATTATAAAAGGTAAACTTTATCTTTTGGGCGGCGCCAACGCGAACGGCTATATAGACAGTCTCGAAATTTACGATCCGATCACTGGCAGCTGGACAGTGAGTACCCCTTTAGCAACAGCGCGACGCGATCATACCAGTAATGTTATAAACGGTAAGCTTTATGTGGTCGGCGGATACACTGCGACGCATTCACTAAATACGACGGAAGTGTATGATCCCCGCAAAAAAACATGGACAGTTATCGCGCCTTTAAACACAGCTCGACGAGGTCACAGCACCACCGTTGTTAATAATAAACTTTATGTCGTTGCCGGTTACGGTGCACTCGGCTACTTAAATAGTGTTGAAGTTTACGATCCGGCGACAGGTCGTTGGGTAACACAGGCCGTTTCAGCAAGATCCCAATACCGACATACCACTAACTTTATCAATGATAGACTTTATACGGTGGGCGGCAATGGAGAGAGCGGCAACTTAGATAGCGTCGATAATAATGATCCCGCTAAAGATAGCTGGAGTCTCAGTACAACCTTACAAAGCGCACGACGAGATCACACCAGTAATGTTATCGATGGCAAGCTTTATGTACTCGGTGGTCAAAATGATAGTGGTACACTAAATACCCTGGAAATCTTTGATTTCACGGAAGATACCACGACAACAGAAGTGGCAATTTCGCCAACAAAAGAAAAAACAACGCCCCTAAGTCTCAATAAAAATGATAATAAAGCATCAAGAAAAGCAGAGGTGCAGATAGTTACCCCACCCCTAGCACAACCTGAAATTGTTCTCTTAGAAACAGCATCCGAAAGTAGTCTGAATATTGCTTGGAAAGCGGTTAAAAAAGCCAATATTTATACAGTTTATATAGCGGAAGCAACAGAGGAAGGTACCGGAATCTTCGCCAAAGCCGGCACAACTACATCGACTAACTACAATATAACTGGACTGACGTTAGGCAAATACTACAGCGCTAAGGTAAAGGCTTCTAATAAAAGCAGTCAAGGCGTGTCAGAGATAAAATCGGCGCTACTATATAACGATATACCACACCTTAGCAAAGGTGCTGAGTTAGTGAACAATAGATACCAACATAGCAGCAATGAATTGAATGGAAAATTCTATGTTGTCGGCGGCCATAATAAAAACGGCACCTTAAACAGTGTCGAAATTTATGATCCTGCTAATGATAGTTGGACAACAGGAGCCCCCTTAAAAACAGCCCGCGATCTTCATGCCAGCAGCGTGATAAAGGGTAAGCTTTATATCCTTGGTGGACGCGATAGTGAAGGGAAACATTTACGAAGTGTGGAGATTTATAATCCCGAAACAGATAGTTGGGCAACCGGTCCATCACTAACCAACGCCCGCTACCTGCATACGAGCAGCGTAATCAATGGCAAAATTTATGTCGTGGGAGGCAGTGATCAGCACGGCTACGTGAATAGCGTTGAAGTTTACAATCCAGCTACTCGGCACTGGCGAGCGCGCAGGACATTAGCGACAGCCAGACACCAGCACACCAGCAATGTAATAGACGGAAGAATGTACATTACCGGCGGTTATAACGAGAGCGGATCGTTAAACAGCATAGAGATTTATGATCCCATTAAAAATCGTTGGAGTGAAGGTGCCACATTAGCAACTGGCCGACGCTACCACACAGGTAATATTGTCAACGGTAAACTTTATGTCGTTGGTGGTTATGGTGCGCTAGGATACTTAAACAGCGTTGAAATTTATGATCCGATCACCAATAACTGGACAAGCGGCACCGCAATGTCTACGGCTCGCTACGCGCACACCTGTAATCTGGTCAACGGCAAGCTGACTGTCATTGGCGGTATGGGTGAAACTGGGCAGTTAAAAAGTGTCGAAATCCTCGAGCCAAGCACTGATATCTGGACAGCGGGTACTTCATTATCAAGTGAACGCTATGGACATAGCACCAGTGTAATCAACGACAAACTTTATATTATTGCCGGATACAATGATAAAAACTACTTAAATGATCTCGAAATTTATAATCCAGCCATTGATAAATGGAGCGACTCCATCGCATTATTAGTTGCTCGTTATGAACACACAAGTAACGTTATAGACGGAAAACTGTATGTGGTTGGCGGATATGGAGACAAAAGTGCCTTAAATAATATGGAAGCTTATGATCCAAACTCACAGCACTGGTCTTCAGCTCCCGCATTAAAAATAGCAAGATATGCGCATACCAGCAGCGTTGTTGATGGTAAACTTTATGTGGTTGGCGGGCGTGGTATTAAAAGTAACGACTTAGATAGTGTCGAAATTTATGATCCCGTAGCACAAAGCTGGAGCCTAGGTGAAAAACTAAAAACAGCTCGCTATAAGCACACCAGCAACGTTATCAATGGCAAAATATATGTTATTGGGGGCTATAATCACGACAATCAGCCATTAACCAGCGTGGAAGTTTATGATCCTGTGACAAATAAATGGACCGTTAATGCAAATTTAACAGTGGCCAGATATCTGCACAGCAGCAATGTGCTAAATGATGAACTGTATGTGGCGGGTGGTTACAGTGGCAAGAAAGGTGCTTTAAATGACACAGAGGCTCATCACTTTGCTACATTGATGGATCCCAGTGTTGTCGTAACAGCACCTAGAAATATAACGGTCACCTGGCCTGCAATTTCCACCGCCAGTGAATATCGTCTGCACTGGAATACGACCGGTAAGGTAAGCAAAAAGGATCAGTTCGCCACCATCGCGGCGATGGAAACACCCTCTTATATTCATAATAAACTAGCGGCTAATACTAAATATTATTACCGCTTGTCTTGGCTTATCGGCGGAAAAGAGATTATTGTTTCAAATGAAAAGTCTGCAATAACAACTCAGTGATACACTTAAGCCGTCTGGAAATGCAGGAAACTGCGTTCCCAGATTACTTTTCCTCGCTTATAAGCGCCTAACATCGATAATATTTTTTAACTGTTTTAATTTATTGAGTAAATTAGTGATATCTTCACTGTTATGAACCTCTAAGTTTATATCAATAATTGCAGACTGGTTTTTTACATTGGAGATACTGTTCACACCCAACACATTCACTTTTTCATTGGATAATAACGTTGTAATATCTTTTAATAAACCGCTACGATCCAGCGCCTCAACACGAAATGTTAATGAATAACCAGACGAGTGTGACTCCCCCCATGACGCTTCGATAATCCGTTCCGGATGCGCATCCTTCAGATCAGCAAGTTGCTCACACTGCTTACGATGCACAGAAATACCCCGCCCTTGGGTTATATAGCCTTCAATCGGCTCGCCTGGAATAGGCTGGCAACATCGGGCAATGGTATGCATTAAATTACCTACACCATCAATAATTATGTTACTGCTAAGCGTTTTAGGGGTAAAACTGTTTTTACGTTTTTCTAAGGCTTCCAGCGCAGCTAAATCTTGCTGCTCCAATGTTTTCTGGTGGTAGTGATTATCTAAAAAATGTATTACTTGATTAATACGCAGATCACCGTTACCTATGCCGGCAAAAATATCATCAAGTGAGCTCACATTAAAACGTTCTATAGCGACTGAAACATCACTTAATTTAAGTTTTATTTTATTCAGTTCAACTTCTAATAACTCGCGTCCTGCCTGCACATTTTTATCACGAGCCTGCTGTCTAAACCAGGTCGCAACCTTATGTCTTGCCCTTGGTGCATTGATATAACCTAAATTCGGGTTGAGCCAATCGCGGCTCGGATTTGCTTCTTTTTGGGTTAATATTTCAACTTGATCACCCGTTTTCAGTTGATAGGTAAAGGGCACAATATGGTTTGCTATTTTTGCGCCAATGCAGCGATGGCCAACCTGACTATGGATATAATAAGCAAAATCAAGTGGTGTTGCCCCCGCCGGCATATCAATCACCTCTCCTTTAGGGGTAAATACATAGACGCGATCATCAAATACTTGACTACGCACCTCATCAACTAAGTTTTCGGTATCAGAAATATCTGCCTGCCATACCAGAAGTTTACGCAGCCATGCTATTTTCTCTTCATAACCTCCAGAAGCTTTACCCCCGGCGCTGCCCTCTTTATATTTCCAATGTGCCGCCACTCCCAACTCGGCATCATCATGCATCTGCTGAGTACGGATTTGCACTTCTATCGCTTTCCCTTCTGCGCCTAAAACAACCGTATGGATTGATTGATAACCGTTCGGTTTGGGGTTGGCAATATAATCATCAAACTCACGGGGAATATGGTGCCACTGGGTATGAATGGCCCCTAATGCGGCGTAACAATCCTGCAGTTTTTCAACCACAACACGCACCGCACGCACATCATATAGATCTTCAAATTTAAGATCTTTTTTCTGCATTTTCCGATAAATACTGTAGATATGTTTTGGACGCCCGTAAGCAGTCCCGTTTACCTGCATCTCCTGCAGTGATTTTTTTACCTGCTCAACAAAGTCTTGAATATAGTTTTCACGATCAATACGCTTTTCATCGAGCTGCTTGGCTATTTTTTTATAGATCTCAGGCTGCAGATAACGAAAAGAGAGATCTTCTAATTCCCATTTTAATTGACCAATACCCAAACGATTTGCAAGCGGTGCATAAATTGATGATATTTCACGCGCCACCAGTACTTTTTTCTGATCCTCCGCACCTTTAACTTGGCGCAGATAACAGATTCGCTCAGCCAGTTTGATAACCACAGCACGCACATCTTCAACCATCGCCAGTAACATATGGCGTAAGTTATCCACTTGTGATGGGCTGGCTTTTAGCCCGCCCTGATTTTGCAGCGCGCGGATCCCTTCCATATCAGTCGCACCTTTAACAAGTTTAGAGATGCGTCTTACCCATAATTGCTCAACCTGCTCTTGGGTTAATATTTTATTATCGACTAATGGAAAGATTAGCGCTGCATTTAAGGTATCCATATCCATATTCAGGGTGACCAAGATTTCCACCATCTCGGTGCCCAGTTCTAATAAGGGTAATTGCGCCGGCTGCACACATAAGGCGATGATTTGTTCATAATTACTTAATAAGTTTTGTTGATCAGAGACACTGAGTCCCAATGTAGTCACCCATTTTTTAGGATCTTTCTGCGCGGTTTGATAAAAATGAGAACCTCGAACTGACACCATAAAAGCAACTCCAAAAAACAAAAAATACAATTAAAAAAAACAGATAATCCAGGGTCTAGCCCTACAAGAATTTTCTTTTATTTTAAACAAAAAACACCCGGTTGATAAGCAGCAATAAGCGCTTCGAACTGTTAACCATTATCGGACAAACAGCGCCATCGACTCCATATGCCGAGTCTGCGGGAACATATCTAATAAACCTAACTTATCTAACTTATACCCCTTTTCAAGCAGCAACTGGCTATCTCGCGCCAGCGTGACGGGATCACAGGAGACATAAACAATATGGGATGGTTTTAACGATGCTATAAAACGCATGCAGTCAAATGCCCCCGCGCGAGCAGGATCAAGCAATACTTTATTAAATTTTTGCGTCGCCCATTCTTGCTTGTCGACATTATCCGCACTTAAATCTGCCTGATAAAAAGTCGCATTATCTAACTTGTTAAGGGAGGCATTCTCAGTGGCACGATCTACCATTTTTTGGATTCCTTCAATACCCACCACGGATGCCGCTTTTGTTGCTATCGGCAAAGTGAAATTACCCAGACCGCAAAACAGATCTAAAACAACATCATCTTTACTTAAGGCCAACCAATTAAGCGCCTGCGCCACCATCTTTTGGTTGACATTAATGTTTACCTGTACAAAATCACTCGGGCTATAAGTTAGCGTGCACAGCCACTGTGTTAAGCAATAACTGAGCTGCTCATTTCCGCTTATACAAAGCAGTGAATGGCTTGAGTCCTGCGTGAAAAAATTTAACTGATGCTCCTTTGCAAACAACTCAATCAACTGCAGATCAATTGCAGGCAGCGCCTTAAGGTGACGGAGTAAAACGACCACACCTTGATCAGCATAGATAAGCTCAATATGTCCGAGATCCATTTTACTTTTGAGCGAATTTAAGAAAGGTTTTAACGGTAAAATCAGACGCTCTAATTCTGGAATTAAAACAGGACATACCTTTTGATCAATAAGATCATTACTTAATGCGCGTCGAAACCCCATTTTTAGTTGCTTGGACTTTTTATCATAGTGCAATCCAAAACGCGCAGTACGGCGATAAGCCCAGGCTTTATCAGTAATCGGCGGTTCAAGCTGCAAAGCTTCTTGCTTGGCAAAACGCTTAAATAACGAAATTAAACCTGTCGATTTAATATCTATCTGCTGCGGGTGGTTTACATGCTGTAAATGGCAACCACCACACTCATGATAATGCGGGCAACTCGCATCGATGCGCAACGCACTCGCTTGATTAACCTTTTTAATCAGCCCTTTACTATAACGTTTTTTACTTTCGATAATCTGAACATCAACCGATTCACCACTCAGGCCGCCATCAATAAACAGCGGTTTATTCTGAAAATAAGCGATGCCACGGCCTTGGTGATCCAATTTTTCAACTTGCACATTTTTTAATATGTGGTTTTTTGCGCTATTTGTACGCACTGATTTAAAGAACTGAGCCATAAGTAATTCACAGGTGAGAGAAGCTATGCCATCATAGCCTACAATTATACCCAAACTACTTGAAGATGCAGATTCCTGCACTTTCAGGTAGCTTAGGTATACCAATAATACTATTGTCACACAATATGACAGAAAAGCATTCTTTACCTCTACTAATTTTAGAAATATGACCTATGACAAAATATGGACTTCGCGCTCAAGTTATTGCTTATACTATTTTACCGACCATTATTATTGGCGGATTATTAGCAAGCTACTTTTCGTTTCATCGTTACCAGCAAGCCAATGATTATCTAATTAATCGGGCTATTAATATCAGTGAGCCATTAGCGATTGCCAGCGAATATGGCATATTAGATGAAACAAGAACCATTTTAAGACGGTTAATCAGCGCTACGCATCGTAAAAACACACCCATGATTAAAAGCATCGCTATCTTTGATGCCAATAACAAACTCTTTGTGACCAGTAATTATCATCGCAATTTCGAGATGTTACGCATTCAGGATGGTCAAAAAGTGCCCGAACTAACACAAGTTAAGCATTACCAAGACTCAATTATTATTCAAAGCCCGATCATAGATGAAACCAACTTTTTAGAGTATCAATTGACCTTTGATCAACCACGAAAAATTGTTGGTTATGTTGCACTGGAAGTGAATACTAATGAAGTGGAACTGTTACTGTATCGCGATACCGCGCTCTCATTTTCTATTGTCTTATTGGGGATATTAGGCAGTTTATATCTGGCATTTATGCAGGCCAAACGGATCACGGCCCCCATTTCTGATATGGCTTCAGTGGTTGAAAAAATCAGTCTTGGACGCCTTAACTCCCGTGTTAAAGGCAATTATTCTGGCGAAATAGGCCTTTTGCAGCGCGGCATTAATGAGATGGCATTGGCGATGTCTAAGCACCATGAGGAGATGCAGGATAGTATAGATCTGGCAACCAGTGAGTTACGAGAAACACTGGATCAGATGGAGATGCAGAATATTGAGCTCGATATCACCAGAAAAGAAGCACAACAAGCAGCGCTGGTTAAATCTGAATTCTTAGCCAATATGAGCCATGAACTGCGTACCCCTTTAAATGGTGTGATAGGTTTTGCACGGCAGTTACTAAAAACACAACTGACCAACAATCAAATCGATTACCTGCAAACCATAGAACGTTCAGCCGGTAATCTGCTGAATATTATTAATGATATTCTCGACTTTTCTAAACTTGAAGCGGGTAAATTAACCCTTGAACATATCCCCTTCGATCTGCGTGACTGCATTGATGAAACGATGCACCTGCTTGCCCCCAGCGCACATGAAAAAAATCTTGAACTAAGCATGATGATTGGCAGTGAAGTCCCCAGTGATGTGGTGGGTGATGCGATGCGCTTGCAACAGATTCTGACCAATCTAATTGGCAATGCGATTAAATTTACACGCGAGGGTAATATCGAAGTACAAATCCAGCGTATCGAAAAAATGCGCGATGTCGATAATAACGTCACCTTGAAAATAATGATTTCAGATACGGGTATCGGCATTTCAGAAAAACAGCAAGCGTATCTTTTTAAAGCATTTGGTCAAGCAGATACCAGCATCACTCGCCAATATGGCGGGACGGGATTAGGTCTGGTTATCACCCAAAAACTGGTCAGAGAGATGCATGGTTGCATCGAGTTAGTGTCGACCCCAGGTCAGGGCTCAACCTTCTGGTTCACCATTGAAATAGAAAAGAACACACTCAGACCACTCACCGGCTTGCCGATGGAACGTCTACAGCATCAGTCAGTACTTATTTATGAAAGTAATGAATATGCGGCGCGCGCCTGCTCACAACTGCTTAACCAATGGAAAACTGAACTGTCATTAGCCGAAACAGAGATGCAATGGGAAGCGCTGTTAAATAAACAGTATGACAATATTATTCTCGGCTACAGCCATTGTGAGAACTTACAGCCGCTTTTCCGCCATATACAAGAAGCGCGCCAATTTACAAACAATATTGTGGTATTGATCAATTCAAGCGACCCCAGTATCTATGAAACACTAATGGCAACGGGCATTAACCATTGCTTAAGTAAACCGATAAACCATAAAAACTTAGCCAACACGCTTATTTCAGATAACCCGGTGATCACCAATCTCGGCATTGCAAAAGACTTTCCGCCTCAGGTAAGAAAAGATATTAATGTAATGGCCGTTGACGATAATCCTGCCAACCTAAAACTTATTTCAGCTATGCTTGCCGACAGGGTTCATCACGTCACCACCTGCATTGATGGTCAGCAGGCCGTTGAACAAGCGAAGAGCCAGCCATTCGATCTGATATTCATGGATATCCAGATGCCCGTCCTAGACGGCATCAATGCGTGCTTGCAGATAAAAGATGATTTAACCAATGGCCACACACCGATAATTGCTGTCACAGCACATGTACTGCCCAGTGAAAAAGAGCAGTTTTTGCAACAAGGGATGGATGACTGCTTAGCAAAACCCATTGATGAGATAGCACTGCAACGTATTATTAATAAATGGACACAAGATAAACCGGTACTGGAAAACATAACAACAAAATTTGCGATTGATGAGCAACCATTAACAAACGGTTGGAGCACAGACAATAGCTCTTTTGACTGGCGACTTGCTTTAAAACAATCAGCAGGCAAAGAAGATCTTGCCAAAGAGATGCTGGCGATGTTGATCGATGATTTTGCAACGATCAGAGCCACAGCGAATAAAGCAATAATGGGTGAGATAGATAATGTTCACTTTGCCCAAATAATTCATAAATTTCATGGCGGCTGCAGCTACAGTGGCGTACCTAAACTGAAAAAAATTGCCGGTGTGATTGAACAAGAGTTAAAACTTGGAATCAACCCGGAACTATTAGAGCCGGAGCTGTTAGAACTATTGGATGAATTAGATAATGTGCAACAGGAGGCAGAAGTTTATTTGAGCTAAAGATAGCGGCTTGCAGGCCGCTATCTTTATCTACTTATTCAAGCCCACAGATGAATCTATATGCAGTTGACGCGTTGGAAATGCAAATTCAGCCTGATGAGACAGCACTATATCAGCGACTTTTAATAAGACATCCTGTTTAATTTCATGAAATAAGATCCAGTCGGTGGTTTTGGTAAAGGTGTAGATAAAAAAGTCCAATGACGAGTTGTTAAAACAATCAAAATTAACAATTAGCGTCTGTCTGGTATCAATCTCAGGGTGTGTTTCTAACATCTCACGTACCGCTTTAATAATCACCTGAATACGACTCACATCAGAATAACGTAATCCAAATGTTTCTTTAATGCGGCGGTTACTCATACGCGAAGGATTCTCGACAACAATCTGCGTGAATAAACTATTGGGCACGTACACAGGGCGTTTATCAAAAGTGCGAATTTGCGTCAAACGCCAGCCGATAGCCTCGACTGTCCCTTCAATTGTTTTATCCGGACTGCGTATCCAGTCGCCAACCTTAAAGGGCTTATCCATATAAATCATCAACGCGCCAAATAGATTAGAGAGTAGATCCTTAGCCGCCATCCCCACGACTAAACCGCCCATGCCGCCAAAAGCAAGCACTCCAGAGATGCTGACTCCCAATGTTTGGATAACCGATAAAGAGATAATTATAGCGACTGAAAGCTTGGCTAATTTAGCAATAGCAATCACTGTGGTAGTGTCTTTCTGATCATGACCGATGAAAGTCTGCTCCGCTTTATGAATAAAACGCCAGAATGACCAACCAATTAATAAAAGAATCGATATTTTTTGCACTATAGGAAGATAATTGGAGATTAATAGTTGTTCACTTTCAGCAATGACACGTAGTGCCATCGAGCCCCCCATCAACATGATTAACCAATGCACGGGCCGGCAGAGTGCATACCAAATAATATCATCCCAGTAATTTGCAGTACGATCGACAATGGATTGTGTTTTGTGAGTAAAACTCCGCCACATTAACTGTAGTATCAGCGTGATAGCTAATACAACAACAAAATTCATCACCCAGTTACCTACATTTAATGAAACTAATAATCCCTGTAAATACAGCTCGATCTTTTCCATCTTTATTTTCCTCCTAAATACAAAAATGCTCTGTTTTTATGATATCAAATGGGTTCTAAAAAAGACAAAAAAATGCCGTTTAGATTACTCTAAACGGCATTTTTAAGAGGTTTTAATGAATAATTAAACGTTATTATTCACGGACGTAGATAACTTCCATCGTCTCGTCTTCTTCACTCCAATCATCATCGTTTTCATCCTCGTCGGCATAATCTTCTGCAACATCATTCATCGCTGACTCGTGATAATCATCCCACTGAAACTCAACTTGTTGACGCTCTTCTTCAGGCGAGTACTCTTTTGGCATCTCTTCTAAATGATCGGCTACGTTTTGACAAACCACTTGCGTACCTGTTTTAGAGATAGCTGCAACTTTATAAACAGGCCCCTTCCAGTCAAGCGCATCAATAACACGTTGCATCACAACATCAGCATCTTCAGGCAACATAAGATCGATTTTATTGAAAATCAACCAACGCTGTTTTGATGCTAATTTAGGGCTGTGCTTGGCTAATTCATCAATGATAATCAATGCATTTTCAGCCGGATCGCTACCATCTGCAGGTAACAGATCAATCATATGTAACAATACTCGACAACGCTCTAAATGGCGTAAGAAACGAGTACCTAAACCAGCACCTTCTGATGCACCTTCAATCAAACCAGGAATATCAGCAATTACAAAACTACGGCCATGACCCATACTCACCACACCTAGATTTGGAATCAAGGTCGTAAACGGGTAATCAGCAACTTTCGGTTTAGCGGCAGAAACACTGCGGATAAAAGTAGATTTTCCCGCATTAGGCAAACCAAGCATACCGACATCGGCCAGCAATAATAACTCGAGAAGCAGATTGCGAACTTCTCCTGGTGTACCATCTGTCTTTTGGCGCGGAGCACGGTTAGTGCTGCTTTTAAAACGTGCGTTACCCAGGCCATGGAAACCGCCCTTAGCAACCATTAGTTTTTGACCCGATTTAGTCAAATCACCAAGAATTTCGCCCGTATCATCATCACGACAACGGGTACCGACAGGTACTTTAATTATTTTATCTTTACCGCGAGCGCCCGTACAGTCAGATACTTGACCATTTTCACCACGATCAGCATTATAAAACCGTACAAAACGAAAATCGACAAGCGTATTTAGGTTTTCATCCGCTTCAAGATAAACATCACCACCATCACCACCATCACCACCGTTTGGACCACCACGCGGGATATATTTTTCTGTACGGAAGCCGATAACGCCGTTGCCACCATCTCCAGCATCAACCTTTATTTTCGCTTCATCAACAAACTTCATTACAACCTCCAAGAAAAACTATATACCGACCATATTGGTAAGGCTTAATACACAATTATACTCATTTCTATTGAACATAGATCACATTTTTATATGTAAATAGAAATAAACATATTATTTAAGGTAAAAAAAAAGCCCCGCATCAGCGAGGCTTTTAAAATTCTTTAGTCAAGACTGAAATTATTCAGCTACGATACAAATGAAGCTACGCATCTTTGGACCTTTCTTTTCAAACTTAACTACGCCCGTAGCTTTAGCGAAAAGAGTATGGTCTTTACCAACACCAACATTAATACCAGCGTGGAATTTAGTACCACGTTGACGTACAAGAATATTACCAGCTAGAACTGATTCGCCACCAAAACGTTTAACACCTAAGCGTTTACTTTCGGAATCGCGACCGTTATTAGTACTACCACCCGCTTTTTTATGTGCCATTTTTAATAACTCCTAATTAAGCGTTAATTGCAGTAATTTTAACTTCAGTAAACCACTGACGATGACCCGCTTGTGTACGCGAATGCTTACGACGACGGAACTTAACGATTTTAACTTTCTTGCCACGACCGTGAGCAACTACTTCTGCAGTAACTTTACTGCCTTCAACGTATGGAACACCAACTTTAACGTCTTCATCTGTTGCTACTAAAAGAACTTTTTCAAATTCTATAGTTGCACCAGCTTCAACGTCTAGTTTTTCCAAACGAAGAGTTTGTTCAACAGCTACACGGTGTTGCTTGCCACCACTCTGGATAACAGCGTACATGTTTCTTACTCCGTTCAGGCATCTCTTGCTATTTTTATTAAAAATTAGCATCGAGAGCACACTTATTAATTTCAATGAGGCGGAGTTTACGGTAAATGATAGTAATTGGCAATCATATTTAGTAAAAACACGATAATTATATGAAAGATTAAATTACCGTGCCAAAAACAAAAACCAGAATGATGTAAATAGTCATATATATCATATCGTTAGCTCTATAAACAGCACAAAGGTAATGGATAATAGAAAGACTAAATTAGTTGAACAATTTGACACTAACAGTGTTGAGATAAAGCCAATAAACGGCAATAATAGCCCCTCTTATTTAAGTGCTAAAATGCGGAACTTCAATACCATGGATATAAAAACAATTCAGCAGTTATCGCTAACTGAAATGCAACAAGTTAATGAGCTGATCACCACGCAATTAAGTTCAGATGTCGCTTTAATTAACCAGCTTGGTTTTTATATTATTAATAGTGGTGGAAAACGAATTCGTCCCTTAATTACCATTCTAGCCGCCAAAGCACTCAATATTTACGATCCTAAAATCACTAAACTTGCGACTATTATTGAATTTATTCATACAGCAACCTTGCTGCACGATGATGTAGTAGATGACTCAGCGCTGCGCCGCGGTAAAAAAACGGCAAATTCACTCTTTGGTAACGCAGCGAGTGTATTAGTCGGCGACTTTCTACATACACGCTCTTTTCAAATGATGACTGCATTGCAAAATTTAAAAGTATTAAATGTGCTCTCGTCTGCAACGAATGTGATTGCTGAGGGTGAAGTTTTACAGTTAATGAATTGCAACGATCCCGATACCACAGAAAAAAGCTATATGGATGTTATCTATTTTAAAACAGCCAAACTATTTGAGGCTGCCACACAATTGGTCGCAGTATTAGGGGAGCAGCCGCTCGAGGTGGAGACGGCATTACTTAATTACGGTAAATATTTAGGCACAGCATTCCAGTTAACCGATGATCTGATGGACTACAGCTCAGATGCACAGGAGATGGGCAAAAATACAGGGGATGACTTAGCGGAAGGCAAGCCAACGCTACCTCTACTGCACGCCATGCAACATGGAAATGAACAACAAAGAGCACTGATTCGAGAAGCGATTGAGAAAGCCAATGGAATGGATAACTTTGAGCAGATAATGCAAGCCCTGCATGATACAAACGCATTGCAATACACCAAGCAGCGTGCGCTTGAAGAAGCAGGCAAAGCGATTGATGCATTGTCCATCATTCCTGATAACAAATACAAGCAGGCGTTAATTGACTTGGCATATCTGGCCGCGAATCGAAAATCTTAATAAAAAAAAGCCTTTAACACTGGAGAAGGATTAAAGGCTTAGTCATAACTGAGTTATATTAATGATCTTCAATCAGTAAAACACGACACTCATAAGGTCTTAGTGTTATTACTCGTTGCGGTTTATCAGTTAATAATTCCGGGTAATTTCCCAGAATATATTTCCCCTGCTCGATCTCTAAATGTGTTGGTAATTGATATTCAACTGGCTCAGCATAATAATTATTGATACAGATAAGCGTTTGTTTATCGCTGCGCCGTTGATAACAAAACAGTTGTGAATGTTCGGGCATAAGATCCGTATAATCCCCCGTTGTGATCACCTCCACTTCTTTACGGAGTTCTATTAGCCGTTGGTAATAATAAAAAGCTGAATCTTGATCATCAAGCGCCTGCTGCACATTCACCTGTTTATAATTATGAGCCACCTCTAGCCATGGGGTACCTTTTGTAAAGCCGCCGTGTGGCGCACTGCTCCACTGGATAGGTGAGCGCGAATTATCACGTGACTTTTGCGCAAGAATAGCCAGCACCTCCTGTTCACTTTTCCCCTGCTGATTAAGCATGATATCGTACATATTAAGGCTTTCAAGATCACGGTATTGTGCAATTGAGGTATAACCGGGGTTGGTCATTGCAATCTCTTCACCCTGATAAATATAAGGCGTTCCCTGCATCATATGCATTGAGGTCGCCAACATTTTCGCGGATTGAACACGATATTCCTGATCATTACCTAAACGGCTAACGATGCGCGGCTGATCATGATTACACCAGAATAGTGCAGACCACCCTTTCCCGGACATCCCCTGCTGCCAATGATTAAAAATAGTTTTCAGTTGGATAAAATCAAAAGGAGCCTGTGTCCATTTTTCACCGTTTACATAATCGACTTTCAGATGGTGAAAATTAAACACCATGGACAATTCTTTCCCGTCAAGCGCTGAATATTGCTGGCACTGCTGCAGTGTGGTGGAAGACATCTCGCCGACCGTGACTGAGCCATATTTATTAAACACAGCATCACTTAGATCGCGCAGGTATTCATGCACGCGAGGTCCATCAGTATAAAAACGTCGCCCATCGCCCTGAAAATCATTTGCATAATCTTGCTGTTTAGATATTAGGTTAATGACATCAAGACGAAAACCATCAACCCCTTTTTCAGCCCAGAAGCTGATTATATCTTTTACTTCATCACGAACTTTAGGATTTTCCCAATTTAAATCAGCCTGCTCTGTCGCAAAAAGGTGCAGGTAGTATTGATTACTCTTCTCATCTAACTGCCAGGCATTGCCGCCAAATTTTGACTGCCAATTGTTCGGCGCTTGACCATTAATAGGATCTTTCCAAATATAATAATCCCTATATTCACTTTCCTTATTACCCAAAGCTGACTTGAACCAGTGATGCTCTGTTGAAGTATGGTTAACCACAATATCAAGAATAATGCGGATACCTCTCTGATGAGCGCTTTGCAGCAGCAGATCAAAATCAGCCATACAGCCAAAATCAGGATTAATAGTGTAGTAATCAGAGATATCATAACCGTTATCAATCATGGGAGAGGAATAGATTGGGGTAAGCCAAATCGCATCAATACCCAAGGCTTTAAGATAATCCAGTTTAGAGATTATACCTTTAAGATCCCCAGTGCCTTTATTGCCACTGTCACAAAAACTTTTAGGATAAATCTGATAAATCGTTGCCGTTCGCCACCATTCTTTCTCTATTTTCTTCATATATATCGACTCTTGGATCTATTTTCTTGATAAAAACCGTTAAACAAAGTTTATTACTCAACGGTTAACATGGGTTATTGCGAGCTAACTACCGCTTCTACTTCCTCGTCAATCAACTCAACGTCATCAAGGGTGCCTTTTTTCTCAGCGCGATTGTAAAGTATAAGTGTTAAAGCAATCGGTACAACTATCGCAGCAAGCATCGCCAGTGCATAGACGCCCCAATACTGCGGCTGAATGGATAAGATACCCGGCAATCCACCGACACCAATCCCATTCGCCATAACACCTGCAATACCACAAATAC
>NZ_JBLIEK010000008.1:0-63148 GCF_047632995.1 Psychromonas sp. | reverse complement strand
TCAATACCATCTTGCGCAATTTTCCCCGCTTCTTTAATACAAAGAGCAATCAGTTCATCCATATGCCGTTCTAAAATATCAGCGGTTCGTCTTAGTAAATTAGCTCTCTCCGCAATTGGCGTTTGTGACCAGGTAGCAAAACTGCTCTGAGCTTTGGTCAGCTTAGCGAGCATCTCCTCACGGCTGTCATGGCGATGGAAACCAATAATTTGCTCATGATCTGCCGGATTGCGTACCGCAAAACAATCATCAGGCACTTGTTCTGCTGTGAGTAAGTGCTCATTGAACCAGCGATTAAGCGATTCTCTTAATGGCGTGATCTGATTGATATCGTTAAGGTCCAACCCTTTTGAATTATCTCTCTCCTGACCAAATAAATTGATCGGTTTAAGAATCTGCTCATTGTAGGAAACTTTAAGGCGCTGAGTTTTTTCGACAGGATCTTCGAGTAAAGATTCAACCGGACGGCTTTCATCAACAATGGCGTTAACAAAAGAGGAGTTGGCACCATTTTCCAGCAGGCGGCGTACCAGATAAGCGAGTAAGTCTTCATGCTGACCAACCGGTGCGTAGATTCGACATTGGATATTATCAGTGGTCACAATTTGATCATACAAACTGTCACCCATGCCATGTAAACATTGGAATTCAAAGCCTTCTTTATCATCACCGGCAAGCTCAATAATGACCGCTGCGGTATAAGCATTGTGCGTTGCAAATTGAGGATAGATAGTATCGCGATAGTCTAACAGACGATTAGCACAGGCATGATAAGAGACATCGGTGGACGATTTACGGGTAAATACAGGATAATGTTCAAGCCCTTCTTTTTGCGCTTTTTTTATCTCAGTATCCCAATAAGCGCCTTTGGTCAGCCGTACCATCATTTTGCGCCCCACTTTCTCGGTTAACTCGCGCAACCAGTCGATCACAAAAATCGCTCGCTTTTGGTAAGATTGAACTGCCAAACCGAAACCATCCCAACCACTTAAGTCAGGATCACTAAACACCATTTCGATAATATCGAGGGAGATGTCCAGGCGCTCAGACTCTTCGGCATCGACCGTTAAACCAATATTATATTTTTTTGCCAATAAGCATAACGCTTTGAGTTTTGCTGGGATCTCCTTAATCACTCGTTCCCTGTGACTAAACTCGTAACGGGAATGAATAGCGGACAATTTAACTGATATTCCGGGGCTTTTTCGGGGACCTTTACCTTTAGCTGCTTCACCAATAACAACAATTGCGTTGGCATAGGCTTCAAAATAACGATCCGCATCTTCTTGCGTTCTTGCGCCTTCACCCAGCACATCGTAAGAATAGACATACCCTTTACGTTCTTTTTCCTCCGCACGCTTAACCGCAGCAACAATAGTTTCACCTATTACAAACTGTTCTCCCATTACCTTCATAGCAATATTCATCGCTTTACGAATAACCGGTTCCCCCATTCTTCCAAGGGTTTTCTTCAATAAGCCAAACTGATTGCTTTTGCGGCTATCGCTGAAATTAACCATGCTGCCGGTTAACAACAATCCCCAAGATGATGCATTCACAAAAAGAGAATGACTGCTACCTAGATGTGTACTCCATCGGCCCTTTGAAAGCTTATCGCGGATCAGCTCGTCCTGAGTTTCTTTATCAGGTATCCGTAATAATGCTTCAGCCAGGCACATAAGCACCACACCTTCAGCCGAAGAAAGAGAATACTCGTTAAGTAACGCTTCAACGACACCAGTACCTGCTTGCTGACTGCGTATTTGCAGCACCATTTTTCGTGCTCGCTCCCACGCACGACTGCGCGCCCGCATGTTAACCTCTGCCTCAGGCAAAATGTGATTAATAGCTAAATTTTCATCAATCCGATAAAAATCTCGAATTTTTTGACGAATAGCAGAATCGGTGACTAAGTTACCATCAAACAACATACGCAACCTCCAGGGAACTAAATACTTAAATATTAAGAAACAGATACTTGCCGAGTATATAGCAGATTATCCGAACATTCTGGCTGGAAGTAATAAAATGCGAACTTACCCAGCAGGTTGAAAATATTCGCCAGAACAACATTTACCTATAAGCGGCAAACAAGGCAAGTTCATTAAGGGAAAGTAATCACGACCGTGATTGCCTCATTACTAGCTCAAACTATCTGTATAAAAATAGTGGGAGTAAATTAATGATAGGCAAAAGGTTTGCAGTCCTCAATTCAGATCCGTAATGACCTGTTTTTTCTTTGTTTTCTGAGATGAACAATTCTGTTCCAATTAACATTAACCTTATCTAAAGGGGTATAATGCTTCCATGATCCTGCAATACTATTTTGTCGGATTGATGCCTAGCTGCAACGCTGCTTGACCGGATCCTAGAGAGTCAATAATATGGGATAAAAGGTTGATTGCGTCGAACCCCATAAACAGCGTTAGCTGTCTTAAAATATCAGAAAGTGAAAATAATGAAAAAAGATAAAATTCTACCCCCAATCAAACAGATGCAACGAGATGTAAAAACCGGTGGCTGTAAATATGAAGCATTTGCCCGATACCAAGCATCGGGTGGACAGGCTGTGTCTGGCTCAATGGCATTAGCGATGATCCCCGATAAAACGGCCGTTGAAAAATATGGCTGGATGAATAAGTTAATTTTGCTTATGTATTGGCTACCGATCGGTTCTTTATATGTCGCAGGGGCGATTATGCAAGGAAACTACTATTTGGGACACCTGTTGGTGCCGATGATCGTGACCTATTTTGTGTTAAAGAAAAGCGCAATCAGTTACTATTTCTTTATCTATCTTAGTGTGAATATCATATACCAGGCTTTTAATTCAAACACCGATAATAACTTGTTTTTGCCATTCGTTACTCTCTATTGCTCAGTATTGATCCTTCTCACAATTAAGACCAAATTAAGATTATTTCCATACCAGAGTTTTTTCCAGCAGAGAAAAAAATCAGACGGAACCTTTATTTTTACATCGGAACAGAAACCACACTAGCGGGGTGCCGGTCTCTCTTAATCGGCTGCTGTAGGATATTGCTTAGATAACGCGGTTGGAGAGAGGTTTGTTGGCAGTTTCAAGAATGGATGGTGATTTATCGCCGATTAACGACGAAATTTAACAAAGTCAGGTGTCTAGTAATAAATTAAAAAGCGGTGCGCAAAGCAATGATCTGCCTTTTTGATAAAAAATATGAGGGTAACTTCATCGAAATGTAATTTACCCCCAACACACCGCATTAACGATCTGTTCTGTTATACATCGAAATCAGAAGGATTAATGCCAAGTGCAAGACATGCGTCTTTTACGGCTTTCTTTTCATCGGCATCAAAATCGCCATCAGCACCACCAATAATGATACCAAGTTGGATACAAGCCCTAGCTTGATCTTCCTTACTTTTTAATTTACTTATCGCCTGTATTGCATCAATACGTCCAAAATCAAAATCAGCCGTTAATTTGTCACAATAGAAATCAAATTTAATTTTCAAATCTGCAGCATTAAACACTTGTAAACTTTCATTACTCATAATAAATGCAGCGGTTTTACTACGCTCTGAAGCATCTATAGTGCCATCAGCGGCAGCAACTAAAGCGCACATTGCCATTGAAGCATCGGAAAATTTTTGGTTTTGAAACTTACTAATATTTTTTTGTAAGCCTTCATTCATTTCCTCAGCTTTGCTTCTCAAATTGTCCCATAATCCCATTTTAGTATCCTCATTTGCTAATTAATATTATAAAATTTTTGATTTTGTATTGTAATCAAAGACGAGAGGCATTTAATATAGCCACATATCGTAATTACTGACACTTTCTCGGCGGTCTTTTACATTCAAAGAAATGAAAGACCCTGCAAAAAATACAGCGTCAGTTATGATAATGATAAATATAACCATATCAGTAACCTACTCCACATTAAATGGTTTCACAACCTCGTTTAGAACGTAAAAGCTACTATTAGCCATTTTTAACATGGGAATATCCACCGGTAAATTGCCAAATGCCTGAACAACATCGTAGCGCGCGTCATTAACACTAAAAACTCGGTTTAAACGAACGACTTTCTCTTGCTCCTGGCATTCACTTTCAATTTCCCCCGTCAGCATACCATTCTGCTCGACCATAGTGGTACCAATCACTCGTTTAACTGGCCAACCTAGCCTATCCACAATACCATCTATATAAGACTCCGGTGATGCAGTAACAATCCATATTTCAATGCCTCTGTTATTTAAATCTTTCATAATCTCAACCACTTCAATAATGGGAGTGACTTTTTCAAATAACGTTACGCCGGCGGCAAACAGTTGCTCCCGCATTTTCCCATTTAACGCTTTTTTGTATAAATACGTTTTGATCGATAACTTAATCCCTTGTTGATAAGTGGATTTTTTAAACAACAAGGGTATTAATTGTATGGGTAACGGTGTGTTACCTAAAAAATGTTTAAACAAAAAATTTAATGAATTTTCTTGAATTAAGGTTTGGTCAAAATCAAACAGTGCTATTTTCATTTGTATCTTCTTTTTATAGACATAAACTTATTTAACGTCTTTAATTAATGCGCATGCACCAAACGGCATCTCATTCATTTCTACAACATCAATATTCTTTTCTATTGCCAGTTTTAATAAATGGATGGTACTCGGGTTAAGTTTATCTTTCACAATTAACAGATCCGGGACCCTTCTGAGCATTACTCTTGTCGCTTCTGCAATACCCGGCTTGATCCTGTTTTTATTAGAAACATGATGCTTTTGCATAATTTCCTGCAAAAAATTCCGCGTCATCGACTGCCGTTTTTTAGCAGAAAGTGATTCATTTTGTAATGGGGTTTGAAAATCACTGAGCTTAAAACAATCCGTTACCTGATTAACAAACCAGTTTGAACGATCGCAATTTTCTAAGTGAGAATATGAAATACAACCATGAAAATCATCTGCTTTTATTTGATCGTTCAATACTGAGCGGCTGATTAAGCCACTTACTGTCGAATTCATTAGTGCACTGGGTATCGCATAGTCATCAAAAGTGGCAGAAAAGTCTGCTGTTCCACCGATATCTGAAATAACAAATAATTGTTCAGACAGGTTGAGGTTACGACGCGCATTATAATGCTGAACCGCCTTTTTTAATTCTTCAGTCATCACCCCTTTAGCGGTCCAACCGTCCACAAAAACAATGCTTTCAGGCTTAATTTTTTGACCGTAAATAAGGTAATCTAGCGCATTCTCATCAATGCCTTTATCGCGAACAATACTAATTGAATAATGCAGTGAATTAACCTCGCCGTATTCATTGATCGCGCGATTTAATAACACGCCAATCGGGGTGCCTGCACGTACCAAAGAAATAATGCAGATATCACCATCACGATTTTCAACAATCTTTTTGGCTAATTGTAAGACTTCAACCGCTAGCCGATTTTTGTATTGCTCAGTCAGGTTTAAAAACAGCTCCGCATATTGCTGCGATGGTGCGCTTTCTTGATTCACCATTTCTGAATAATGCATTGCGCCAGTTTGAATTAACCGCTCCTTGTCTTCAATAGTATAAAATTTAGGTTCGATATTTTTTAACAGAAACAAACAATCTTCTGCGCAATAGCTGCCCAACAACGGGGTTTTATCAGAGTGTAAATTATTCAACATGGGATATAGCTTTCATTATTTGGCTGGATTTAGGGAAGATAGCAAAATCTAAATTTCGAATAAAGGGCAGATCAGACAAACTATCACCGATTCCGAATACCACATCTTTATCAGACATATTTAGTTTTTTAATCAGATAGTTAACAGCTAATTCTTTATTAGCATAGGGGGGTAATATGGCGAAGTTACCTTCATTACCATGAATTCTAAAATCGAGTTGCTGAAGATATAAATTAATCTTATCTAACAAGCTTTCCTGCTGGTAATGAACAGGGATTTTTATGCAAATATAGGTACAAATATCATGATCGATAATTAAACGAACCCGGGCATCACAATTAATGGCGCTAAAATAATCTATCAGCTGACAATGGGTCTGAGTCAGTTTTTCCTGCCAATGGGTCATATCAAAATTGTTATTTAAATATTTAAACCAGCAAGGCAATAATTCTGATTTATCATCTAATATCAGCGCACCATGAGAAACGATGGCATATTCACTGTTGCTCACTTGATCAATAATACAATGCTCATATGCACTGGTTCTGCGTCCTGTTACCGCAATAAACGAGGCTTTCAAGGCAGCTAACATCTGCACTAATTTTTGTTGTTGCAGTGTTGCATAAGATTCTATTTCACCCTGTTTGTTAATAGAGGTTATCTGACTATCATCCGTTTTTGTATGTTTTCTCTTACTACTAAACAAACTATCATCTAAATCTGTGAATACAAATACGCGAGGTGACTGTGTCATTTAAGCGATCTCACATTTTGTTAAGGGGTATTTACTTGCAAACTCATGCGCATCTCTTGCGCTTTCATTTTCTAATAATACGTACACGTCTCTATTACCCTCTTCAAAATTATAAAGATAATGTTCAACATCACGCCCGTCAAAAGAAAAAGATATTTTTTTCTGGATCGATTCTCCCAAGAGTAAAGGAGAGCGATTAATGGATTGATATAGCACATCACACCCTGCTTGTTCATGTTTTTCAGCAATCAGGAAGGGAATATATTGATGCTCACCATTAGCTATAATGGTCATCTCTTTTGATGAAGTAATACTGGGAAAATGACCAGAATAGGGCATTAACATGGCGCAGCGCCCCAGTTCATCTGATGAGAGTGCTTCACATAACCCGGTATCTACATTTTCCGGTAATTCGGGCTTAAAATTTTCTTTTTTCAGCATTGATATTTGAGCTTCCATTAATGACACATAACGAACAGGAATATTAAAATCGTTTATGGATAAACTCTGTTTTTTATCTATTAAATTAACTAATGAAATAATCACAATTTCTTCGATATTCATTAAGTGTTTTAATAACCGGGTAATGAGCAGTTTAACGGTTCGACCTGTGGTTATTTCATCATCCACAATCACTAAGCGTTTACTTTCAGTGATTCCTTCAAGCAACTCTTTTTTAGGTGCATAGAACATATGGTCAACCGCATGACTATGTGCTTCATCAAGGGAAAACCATAAAGGTCGATTCAATTTATGACGCGTCGTATGCTGAAAATAGACGTTTTCTTGTTGAACTCTCGTTAAACTATCAGCAACCCCTGCCCCTAATCCCGTCGCGGCTTCCGCTAAACTAACAACATAAGTTAATTTATCATCTCCTAGAGACCCAGATAATGAATCATAAACCTCTCTCATCACATTCGGTTTCGTGGGAACATAACGACCAATCACTTTGCTAACAAGCATAAAACTTCGCTTAGGATTTTGCCTGCAAGCAAAGGTTAATAATTCTTCGACTGGTTTTTTTGTATTTAGTACTTTAAGCGAAATAAGTCCCGCTTGAGTTTCAAAATTGTAATTCATAGAGTATTTACTTAATTTAATTTTTTAAATAAACCAGTCGCACTCATTTTGAGTAGCGGTTAATAAGTATAAAGCTCCATCATTCATGCTCGCAAGTGATCATCACCACAAAAAAGCTGAATGCTGGAGCTCCAATATTGAGCGTCATTATTTAGATTGATTTAGCCAATCAAAGCATACATCACGCCAGCCCAAACAAAAAACATTGCTAACAGGAAGTAAGCAACATTTCGAGTTACTCTCTTAGAGTTAAAAATTAAGCTTGCTGCAACTGATCCGGTAATACCGACAATAGACCAACGTAACAGGGTTAAACTTTCATCTTGAAGCAAAGGTAATGAATCAACACCATTAATCAGGAACCAAACCAGCAAAGGTAATGCAAAGGCAACAGTCGTATCAAAAGTATTTGATGCTAGCGGATTAGCAACAGCATCTTCATATTCTCCTTTTTGAGCGTCTTTCACTGACAACATTAAATCAGGCACAGAAGATGCCGCAGATCCAAAGATTAATCCTGCAAAAAACTCAGGTACACCGAGCACTGATGCACTGCCTAATACACCTTCAACTAATAGATGCGAAGAGCCGGAAATAACAGCAATAGCTAAAATTAAAACAACAAGCGCCGATACCAGTGTAAAGGGTCTATTTTTGAAAAATAATGTATTGAAGTTAAATGTAATTAAATTTAAAAACACGCCGCGATCATTAATCTCTTCATACTCATACACGTCTTCATCGTCACCTTCATGATCACGTTTTGAATCAATATATAAGTGAACGGCGTAAAAGAAATAGATGATATTTAATACGACCGCCATCCATAACGAAAAGTGATTAAAACCGAGAAAGATGATCAATGCAATTTCTGCCGTTAACACCCAAAATACGTCTCTTATTAACACTCGTTTGGTTAATTTAATCGATTTGACGCTTACACCGTCCTCATCTTTGGCCATGATAATAGAAAGCGCCGGTATAACACAGCCGTTAAATATTGCAGATCCGGCTGTAACACCTAATGCAACCATCACCAATGATGGATCGTTAAACCAGAACAAACATGCAATCACTACGCACATTTCAGGCATACTTGATCCAACTGCATTTACAGTCGCACCTTTCACGCCGGGTGGGAAGTTCCTCCCTAAATAAGAGGCGGCCTGCTCAAAAGTATCACATGCGTATTTTAATAAATAACATGAAGAAAGAATTAATATAAAGGGCAATAAGTTTTGCATTGTGTTCATTTCATATCTCTAATAATATTCAGTACATTTTACATAACATGAAAAATGCTATGTGATGTTAATTCCATAGTTGACTGTCATCACATGCAGTCCACCAGAGTAATCTTGGCCAATGGATTTAAATTTCCACTCTCCCTTATGACGGTATAATTCAGCAAAAATTAATGTTCTTTCTGTTGAATAATCCTCAGATAAATCACCGATCACAACAAACTGTGTCAGGTTAGAACGTTGCTATTAAGACCGGTAATAATATTCAAATAAAATTATAAGTAATGTCTTTTAACCGTTTCTATAATGCCAGGTAATTTTTTGTCTTTAGTCGGTTCACCAAGAGCAGAAAATTTCCAATTTTTATTATGTAAATAAAATTTACCTAATACCATCGAAAGCGCGCCTGAAAATTGCGGGTCATTAGTAACATCATAAGTTGCATATACACTGTTTACATGCGTTGGCGAGCCTTCATATAGACGGATAGAAGCAAAAGGAATAGTTTTAAAATCATGACCGCTGTAAGAGTTTAAAACAAACGCTATTTGATGAGCTTTCTTGTCTAACCCATTTAAATTAATAGTGATTATTTCATTATCTAAGCCATCATCACCATCCATATCACCCGTCCGATCATCACCAGAGTGTTTGATACCTTGGGTTGTCAATTTGCCAAAGTAGACAGTGTCTAATACTTCATTATTAGCATCAAAAACAATACAACTTGCATCTAGATCAACTGCAACTTTTTTTATGCCTCCAAATAACCCTTTCTTTTCAAGAGCGCCCCAGTTCACACCGACACAAATTTGTTCCAAGTTCGAACCATTGCTTTTTTCAAGGCTGATTTTTTGCCCTTTTTCTAACGAAATCGCCATAGTTATTTCCTCAATCTAAACATGCAAAAAAAAAGGGTGAAACCGATGTTCCACCCGAATAAATATTGTTCAACTAAATCTATTAAACATTAACATTATATTGTTGCGCCATCGCTTTTAAGCCACCAGCAAAACCTTGACCAACTGCTTTAAACTTCCACGCACCATTGTGGCGATACAATTCACCAAAAAGTAGTGCCGTTTCAGTAGAATAGTCTTCAGACAAGTCGTAACGAGCAACTTCTTCGTTGTTTTGATCATTTACAACTCGGATGAAAGCATTAGAAACTTGACCAAAATTTTGCTTACGTAATTCAGCTTCGTGAATCGTTACGCCAACAATAATTTTCATAACATCAGCAGGGACTTTGCTTAAATCAATTTTAATAGCTTCGTCATCGCCCTCGCCTTCGCCGGTTAAGTTATCACCAGTATGTTCAACAGAACCACACTCAGAACGTAAGTTACCGTAAAAAATAAAACCTTTATCTGAAAGTACTTTACCTTCTGCATTAACCATAAAGCCAGATGCATCCAAGTCAAAATCAGTTCCATCAGAACTTCTTGAGTCCCAACCTAAACCGAGTAAACATTTAGACATACCTGGGGCAACTTTTTCTAGTGAAACATTTCCGCCTTTTTGTAGAGAAACAGCCATTCTGATACCGCCTTTTAGTTATTGAAAATAAAATCGAGTCTAACATGATGCGGAGTTAAAACTCCACGTGTAAAGAAATCAAGAAATACTAGCCTATTACCAAGATCATATCGACCCGAATAAATATCCGACTATGGAAGTTTACTTACCTCCGGCAGAGTCGGTGGATTATTTGATTACACCCTCAAAGAGCCAAAATAAACGCACAGGATGCAGTACGTTGTAACTC
The DNA here is from genome assembly GCF_047632995.1 of Psychromonas sp. GTDB lineage: Bacteria > Pseudomonadota > Gammaproteobacteria > Enterobacterales > Psychromonadaceae > Psychromonas. Next base: position 52,641 of record NZ_JBLIEK010000008.1, on the reverse strand, counting down.
TTAGGCTATTGGTTTCTTAGATAGTTCAACTGCAATGGTAAATTAACCACCAAAATGACGATACCATCCTTTGGAATAATACTCTATTTCTCTTTAATAACTACAAATTTACGCTTCCCTGTCCCTCATCTTGCACGCAGCGATCCTATTTATCGTCCGCACAATCCAACCCGGTCAATATTGACACGGACTAAAGGAAAGAGAAGAAAAAGAGGACCCAAACCTTTTTTAGGTTAACAGACTGATTTTGAAACCCCATCAAAAAGTGTTGCTCTCATCTTTTTTCCTAGCGCCTTTTGGCTGCTATATCTACCTGTTTTTTATTTTTACAAACAGATTTTCAAAAAGTAAAAGAAGCGTCCCAAGTAGCAATCCGGTCAGAAATTCAGCCAGCAGGATTGGCATAAAGTGTAAGGATAGTTCAATAAAGTGAACATTATGAACAAATATGCCTCCGGCAACGAGCAGCATAGCTAACGTTCCAACAATAGTTAATAACCGGATAACCTTAGGCAAGGCGGTGACTAACATTTTACCAATAAGTGTTAAAAAGCGATTTCTTGTTGCAGAGAAGGCGATTATTTTCAAACCGAAATCATCCATTCTGACCAGTAACGCAACAAAACCATAAACGCCTATCGTTGCTAATAGTGCAACAAAAGAGACAACCAGAATTTGTACTATCAGTGGTTTCCCCAATACGGTTCCCAAGGCAATAACAATAATTTCAATTGATAAGATAAAGTCAGTGCGAATTGCCGATTTAATCTTTTTAGCTTCATAGTCCAATATATCTTGCTCTGATAAACGACGAACTTGTTCAATGTTATGCACTACCGGGAAAAAGTACTCATATACTTTTTCGGCACCTTCAAATGCAAGATAAAGCCCACCGACCATTAATATTGGGATGATAATCCAAGATGCAAATGCAGTTAAAAGAAAAGCAATCGGCAAGATAATAAGTTTATTACGCAGTGAACCTTTTGTAATTGCCCATAATACAGGTAACTCTCTGCTGGCAACAAAACCAGATGCTTGCTCAGCCCCCACTGCAAGATCATCTCCTAACACACCCGCTGTTTTTTTAGTTGCAACCTTACTCATCATGGCCACATCATCTAATAAGGCGGCAATATCATCAAATACAGCAAAAAAACCAATAGCCATTAATACTTCCTTTTGTCGATTTTTACACTTTGAATATTTTCATCATGACGATCCGTCATTCTTTTGATGCCGAACACTTTGCACTGATATCGAGTTGTAAGTCTTTATCCAGGATCCGTCAATCTGTTTATGGCTATTTTACGCAGCGATTCACTTTTAACTTAAATCGCTGAGCACAAAAAATTAACCTCTCCATGAGAATATCGGCATAAGTTGCTTATTCAATTAACTCCTACCATGATGGGCGCATGTAAAGCGGTAGATTACGCAAAGGCCTAATATGTCTCCTTTCGTTATGGTCAACTCTATTGGCGCCAGTGCACTGACCTATGCAGTCGGAAAAACTGAGCTAGGCGGAAAAACTCTCGCTGAACTATTAAATTAATCCGTTTTGTAGGCATTCGCCTTAACGAGTTCAGGGGCACAGAAAAAAAGTTCAAGGCCAGTACAATGCTCGCCTTATCTATCTGATTTTTTATAGGTTTATACAAAAAAAACAGCTATTTTGCGTGGTTAAGCGTGCGTGAATTTGAGCCTGAAATTCCATTTTATTGATCGAACTTTGTATATTACCGAATTTACTGCCAAGTACTGGTCAATAAATTTTCACTCATTTACCAAAATAGTGAGATCTGAATGAATACTGAAATTGATATCGCCGTAATCGGCTTGGGCGTGATGGGTGCTAATATGGCACTTAATTTAGCCGAACGTGGATTTTCGATAGCCGCTTTCGACACTAATGAGGCTCGTTGCCGCGACACAGTTAAACGCCAGCAAACGCTATCGGCTGCAAAACTAAAGAGCGTTGCTAATCTTTCTGAGTTAATCAACCAACTTGCTACGCCACGCTGCATCATACTCTCGGTTCCTGCCGGCTCTATTGTGGATATTATCTGTCAGGATTTGCTGGCAGCAGGTTTACAGCCAGACGATATTATTGTCGATACGGGCAACAGTGAATGGCGCGACTCAATCGATCGGGCGCAAAAATATAAGGGTAAATTTAACTTCTTTACCTGTGCCATTTCCGGCGGAGAAGTAGGTGCACGTTTTGGGGCTTCATTAATGCCAAGCGGTGACAAAAAGATATGGCAGCAGCTAAAACCTATGTTCCAGGCTATCTCTGCAAAGGTAGATCCCGTTAGCGGTGAAGAAATAGCGCGAACCAGGACAGAGCAACCACTGCCGGAAGGAGAACCGTGTGCTGAGTATATTGGCCCGATTGGCTCCGGTCATTTTGTAAAAATGGTGCACAACGGTATTGAATATGCCGACATGCAGATGATTGCTGAAATAGTACAATTTATGCGCCAAATCTTAGCCATGTCGGCCACCGAAGTCGGTGCGGTATTCAGCCGCTGGAATAGAGGAAAGCTGCAAAGTTACCTGATTGAAATTACGGCTGACATTCTCCAGGCTGTCGATCCTGTAACCGGTCAGCCGCTAGTCGATGTGATCATGGATCAGGCCGGTCAAAAAGGCACGGGGAACTGGACCGCACGTGAAGCGTTGGCACTTGGCGTACCGGCAACGGCGATTACCGCCTCGGTATTTGCACGCTGCCTGAGTACTCAAAAGGCGATTCGTCAAATCGGCGCAGCGCAGTTAACCGGCCCAATCATTAGTACAGCAGATAAAACGCTGTGGATTGATAAACTGGCAGATGCGCTGTACTGCTCAAAAATCTGCAGCTACGCGCAGGGATTCGAGTTGATGTCGGCGGCTGAAAAAGAGCATAACTGGAGACTTGATTACGTTTCAATCGCTAGAATCTGGCGTGGCGGTTGTGTTATACGCGCTCACTTTTTAGATGACATTTCCAAAGCATATCAAGCAGAGCCTGAATTACTCAATTTAATGCTTGCAGAAAGGTTCACTAACGGTCTGGCGAAAAGTCAGTTCTCCTGGCGGCAGGTCTTAACCAAAGCGATTATGCAGGGAATGCCAATGCCGGCGATCGGCGCGGCAATGAGCTACTACGATTGCTACCGTGAAGCGGATTCCTCTGCGAGCCTTATTCAGGCAATGCGCGATTATTTTGGCGGCCATACTTACCGCCGTAAGGATCAGGATTCGCAGCAAAGTTTCCATTATGATTGGCACTTTGGTGGAGGTGAAAAAACGACTGATTATTAATATCGGTTTAAAAAAAGCGGATCTACATTTATTTTGTTTATTATAAACAATAGGTACTCGAATATTTTATGCACCCGAGTTTTTTATCGGGAAGTGACAAATTTGTCAGGAACAAATTTGAACGTTGGAATTTACGACAACGACCTGAAAGGCGTAGGGCAGGACGCCCGGCGTCATTTACGACAGTTCAGTGTCATGAACGGGCTAAGCACTGTGTGCCCTTACCCAGAGCTAATAGCCCCCTAACTCAACGAGATCCTCAACAGAACACTTTGAGGATGACGGGGTGAATCTTTGAGGATGACTAGGTGACATCATTGAGGATGACGGAGTGAATCTTTGAGGATCACGGAGTAATATCATTGAGGATCACGGAGTAATATCATTGAGGATGACGGAGTGAATCTTTGAGGATCACGGAGTAATATCATTGAGGATGACGGAGTAAATAGCTATTTACGCAGATCTACGTTTACACTCCTAGCTGCGTATCACATTTGTATTAAAATCACCTGATTCTTATGCAAATGTATGAATGAATAGAGTAATGTATACAACATAACGTTAACAAAATGAATGAGGGTAAATAAATGACTGTCATACCCCGATAAAGTCACATTTCATCAACTCGCTTAATAATTGAAAAGGTAACATTATTCGTTACTGATTATTTTTATAGCGCTTTAATACAGACTTAAAGATCAACAACACAATTGTAAACACACTTTTTAATGGGACTAGTTATGAGTTTTTCATATGTTGCTCGCCAACCAATTTTAGATGTCGACAAAAATACGGTTGCCTATGAGTTACTCTTTAGAGATGGCCCCCATAATGCTTTTCCTGAAATAGAGGCTGAATTAGCGACCAGTAGATTGTTATCCGAGCAGTTTTTTTGCGCGCCATATAATGCACTAGGTAATAAACTGGGATTCATTAACTTTCCTTATCAAAGCTTAATAAATCAAATCCCCACCTTGTTCCCTAAAGATAAGGTTATTATCGAAGTCTTAGAAGACTGCCTACCAACGGATGAATTATTTGCGGCACTTCAATCTTTAACAGAAATGGGCTATGTACTTGCCTTAGACGATTTTGTCCCCTCCCCTGAGTGGATGCGGTTTTTACCCCTTATCACGATTATTAAATTTGATTTAAGATTAACACCCATTGAAAAAGCCGCTATGTTTATTAAACGCTCGCAATTAGTGGGCCGTAACATAAAATTTGTTGCAGAAAAGGTCGAAACCTATCAAGAATATAAACAGGCATTGGCCGTAGGCTTTACTTATTTTCAAGGTTACTTTTTTAGTAGACCGGAGATAATAAAACAAAAAGCGATTCAATCTTCATTCTTAACCATCATTAAACTCTGTAAAGTTATATCTGAAGATGATATCGACTATGTTGAAGTAGAAAAAATTGTTTCAACTGATGTTACCTTGTCTTATAAACTACTGCGTTATGTTAATGCCTCGGGAACGCTCACCTCTGAAATCAAATCCTTTCGCCAGGCATTAACTTATTTAGGGCAACAAAATTTACGTAAATTTATTTCGTTAACGGCAATAGCCTCTACAACAGGAAGCAAACCCGAGTCGCTCTACAGCCTATCAATTCAAAGAGCTCGGTTTTCAGAGCTTATTGCACAATGCTCAAACAGGCATAAAAGCAAAGCTTTTTTAACTGGCATGTTTTCACTTTTAGATTCATTACTTGATCAGTCATTAGAGGTTATAGTCAATGCTATTGCGATTGATAAAAATATAAAAGAAGCCTTACTTTTTAGAACTGGCGAACAGGGTCAGATTTTATCGCTTGTTATTGCCTATGAACAGGCCGATTGGGATAACGTGGTTAAACTGCGAGAAATACTTAATATTGATCACGATAGTCTTCTTGAATCCTACCAGCAGGCAATAAGTTGGACCGATCAGTTATTTGTTACACGGTTGGAAACAGCACCATTAATCACGCAATAGCATAAACAGACTAATACGTAAGCTTGTATTAAACCACCAGAAAATTAACTAAACGGCCTTGAATATTTTATGATTGTATTCAAAGGCCGCCTTATTAAAAACTGCAGTTACACAGAATTATTGCCAGAGATCCGTTTACCTTATCTTTCGATTAAATCAATACGGTAAAAACTCGTTGTACCGCTGACTTCGTTACCGACAATAAGAATCGGTGAATTTGTAGGGCTGTCTTTAGCGGCCACAAAACGGAAGCCTTCAGGACCTAAATCACCGGCATCTATACGATAAGTATTCACACCTTCGCCATTTTTTTCAACATTGTCATTGGGGTTCACACTCAGTTCGCGGTTATTGAGATACTGGACAAACTGCGCTTTAGCAGGGTTTGAAATATCATAAACCATAATCCCCCCCATTCGTTCAAGGCCGATCAATGCATAAATTTTACCCTCAATAACAGCGGTCGTTAATGCTTCCGGCTCAGGGCCTTTTTTACCACTACGATCCTCAGCTTTTGTTTTACTGTGGCTTTGATTGTAATTAGCACCGTATTTCTGCGCGGTAATACGTTCAAAATCGCTACCGGAATCAAAGACTAATTGCTCTGTATCGACATTCCAAATAGAAAATGAGCGTCCACCGAACGTTAGTATACGCTCCATTTTTCCATCATCATTTAGGTCGCCAAATTGTTTGCTGGCAGAGTGTGAAAATTTTAGGGTTTTTACCGCACCTTGATAAACGCCACCTTTCTCAAAATTGCTTAAATCAAGTCGGCTCTGTTTATTAGATGGATTATAAACACCGCTATCTAAGGCCTCTTGTAATGTAATATCATCGCCGCAGTCTTTATCTTGCAGATTATAATAATAATTACCCGCTTCACATTCAGCTTGCGCTAACTCACTTAGCCAGTCACTGCGATCGTCACCTTCGTTTGCTGTGAGTAAATAATCAGTGCCGCCAAGGGTAACAACAGCGATAGAATCCGGCTGATACATACCCAGTGCAGGTTCATTCTTCAATAGCGCTTTTTTATCTTTACTATTACCATCCAACTCGTTGCCGGTCTGCAGATGATCTTTAAACCCCAATGCCATAATTTTTTCGATCTGTTTATCGGCAAGGTTAATCACGGCTATGGCATTATTTTCCTGCAAACTAACATACGCTTTGGTTGAATTTTTATTAACCGCAATATATTCAGGCTCCAAATCTTGCTCTACGCTTGCCTGAAAACCATTTAACACCAGCTGCTCTGGTAACTCATTCGAGCGCACCCCACCTTCATTAAACTCATAAAAACCAAGACGCGTCAGGATGGTTGTTAATTTTTTATTGTGCCAATCTAGATCTATTACAGCAACCTCACCATCGGGATCTCTGGCATAATTTTTAGCGGAAGGCTCACCTTCAAGCGCCACCAGCAACTGCTTACCATTTGGCGTGAATGTGACCATATCGGGTAATGCACCAACATAAACGGCGCTGATAAAGCTTAAGTTTTGTGTGTCATAAAAGGCGACCCAGCCCGCATCGGTTTTATTTTTTGCTTCAATGGCCACAGCCAACAGACCATCAAAAACATCAACACTATTGGCCGCCCCCGCTTCTGCGTTAAGATGTTTTTGTATATCTGCACCGACATTTAGACTGGTCAATAATATTGGTTTTGTTATATCGCCACTGCGAATAACATCTATTTTTTTGGACTCTGCATTAACCACAAAAGTGTTCTGCGTTTTTTTATCAAAGGTAACAATTTCAGCCGCACTTTCATTAAAGATATTAGAGTGATAACGGCCTTGTTCAACCAAATGAATCGTTTTTGTATTTCCAACCAGATTGGTATGTAAGGGGGCAGTCGTACAAGCCATCAGTGAGGTCGATAAAATAACCGAGGTTAATAAATTAAGTTTCATAAAGCATCCCAGCATAAGCAATTAAGTAATAGTGAGCACCTTTTTTATCCTATGAATATGACAGCAGTGTGAAAGAGATAATTATTAAGCCTCATCATTTCAACGTTATTTTTATTATGGAAACCGATTAACTTCAAAAAGCACATTGTTTTTATGCAATATAATTGTCATAGATGTTAAGTAACTTGATAACAAATTCATCGAATGAAGTACGCATATGTTATCTGTAGATAAATTGGTTGATCAAAATTATCCAAGATTAAAACCTAACTCATGGCTAAAGAAAACGATTAAGGCCCTGTTAAGACGTGTATTACATGAACGCGCATTTGTGCAGTTCGCTGAAGATTACCCCTATCTTAAAAGGTTTGATTTTGTCGAGCAAAGCTTAGAGTATTTTCAGTTTACTTACTCACTGCAATCTAACGAGATCGAACGGATCCCTAAAACTGGCCGTGTTGTTATTATCGCTAACCACCCTATCGGCTCTCTTGATGGATTGGCGTTATTAAATATGGTGGGTAAAATCAGACCTGATGTTAAGGTGATGGCGAATCAACTGCTTTATAACGTAAACCCCATACAATCCCTGTTACTGCCGGTCAATAACATGTCAGGAAAAACGGATAGACAGCAACTAAAAGCGTTAACTCAATACCTTAAAGCCGAAGGCGCGATCATTATTTTTCCATCTGGAGAGGTCTCTAGAATGAAAGCAAATGGCATACAAGATACGCAATGGCACAGTGGTTTTTTAAAGTTAGCACTTAATACTAAGTCCCCCATTATTCCTGTCCATATCGACGGAAAAAATTCAGCGCTGTTTTATGGGGCATCGATGATCTACAAACCTTTATCAACATTAATGCTAGTTAGTGAGATGTTTAAGCAAAAGTGCAGCTCAATAAAAATCCGCATAGGGGAAGCGATACCCTATGCAAATTACTCTGGTATGAAGCTGTCACTCCCCTGCCAAGTTAAATTATTTAAACGTCATTTATACCGTTTGCCTAAAAATAAAACAGGGATTTTCAAAACAGAAACCGCCATTGCTCATCCTGTCGATCGGCAAGTATTAGCCAATGCACTAAAGTCCTGTGAATTGTTAGGCACAACACCTGATAACAAAAAAATCATCTTATTTGCAGGCCAATTAGATTCCCCAATAATGCGTGAGATTGGCAGGCTAAGAGAATATACCTTTAGAGCGGTAGGCGAAGGTTCCGGCTATAAACGCGATATGGATCTGTACGACGCCCATTACCAGCATCTGATCCTATGGGACAGTGATGATCTGGAAATAGCAGGTGCATATCGCCTTGCCGATACTAAAGAGATTATTGATAAACAGGGTATATCCGGCCTATATAGCAACAGCTTGTTCAGTTTTAATGAAAATATGAATAAGTATCTTGCCCACGGTTTAGAGTTAGGGCGCGCCTTCGTGCAACCCAAATACTGGGGAAAACGCTCTTTGGACTATTTATGGCATGGCATTGGCGCCTATCTGACCCGCTATCCACATTGCCGTTACTTGTTTGGCCCGGTATCCATCAGCAATGAGATGCCGCAATTGGCTAAAGATTTGATGATCTATTTTTATCAGATTCATTTCCATAAAAAAACATTCGCAAAATCCAATCATCCTTATCGATTTTCAGATTTAGAGCCCCTGGTGACGGCATTTAAGGGAGAGTGTTATGAAGATGATTTCCGCACCCTTAAATATCTGCTCACCAATATGGGCTACTCTGTCCCCACTTTTTTCAAACAATACACTGAATTAACAGATCCTGGTGGCGTACACTTTTTAGACTTTGGCGTAGATCCAGACTTTCGCTCCTGTGTTGATGGTTTGGTACTAATAGACAGCACTATGATCAAAGCGCATAAACGTAAACGCTATATGCCTGACTTATGTCAATAAACAGCAGCATGGGTTTTCTTTAATATAGGTAATAATTATTCGCCCCCTTCAGGGATCAGCAAACGTAAAATACTGACAGGCCGGTTTCAGGCAAGCGCTTAGCTTATATTACCCAAAAATCTGATCAATAAACGCCAACCACCTATAGCATGACACAGTAAAGTTGGTTGTAGGCTGAAGGGATTTTTTTGTTGGTAAAACGGCGCGTTAAGCGCCGTTTGTGGTAGGTACTTGTGGCTTGGAAAAACGGCCCCATAATTCTTTATTTATTTCTGCAAATTCAAGACCTGTGTCCGCTCTATTTATAGCCCCGCCTTAGAATATTTTTTACGAATCTTAACCCTTGCCCAATTGATAATCGATTTCACGAGAGCAAAATTTATTTTTAGAGACAGGGGACTAGTCATCTTTCGGACCGTTGTGACAGTCGTAACAACCTATCTGATGTCCGGATGCAAATTGTTTGGTTCCCCATTCTGTCGCAAAACTGCGTGCGCTGAATGTTTTAGATAGAAATGTACCGCGATAATCTGCGCCATGGCACTGTGCACAAACCTGAGTATCTTTTTCAGCGCTGTCCTTATGTTCATTTACCCAGTATTGACCAATGCTGTGCATACCATGTGGACCACCGTTACTCGTCTTTGGGGTGGTGCTATGACAAGCAGTACATTCGGCAACTGTTCCACTATGCCCTTGAACAACAATACTTTGCAGGTTGTCTTCGGCATGACTGCTCGGATAGATTGCATGGGTTGAGCCATGACAGGCTGAACACTGCATCTCACCGTGGCCGCTGCTGAAACGGTAGAGATTACTTCCTGAAACTGGCGTATTATCATTGGTCGCAAAGGTCGTATCCCATGCACTGCGAAGAGTGCCCGCATTATCGATAACAGCTTCCGTATAACGCAGCCCCTCTTGATGGCAGGATTGACAATCGGGCTCTTCCATCCAGCCGTTACGAGCGCTTTGACCGACAGCACTCATATTACCGTGACAGCTTTGGCACTGCATCAGCTGACTGCCGTCAGGGTTTTTGGCTTTTCCCATCGCCCCGCGAAGACACTCTGTTGTCGCACCTGGGTGACAGGCGTAACAGCTATCGCGATTACTGCTGTCATCAAGTATTAAAGTACTGCCTGGCAGGGTGACATTGGCATGAAGAGCGTGCAAAGATGCCGTTAGCGACTTAATACCGCTAAACCCTTTCGTGCCCAAGGCATTGGACTGGTGACAGGCTGCACAAAGAATAGGTGTGCCGTTAATCGCGGTTTCATATAAAGAGGCGGTGTAATTGTATCCGTTGCCCTGTAACTGACTCAAGTAGCTGCTGACATCGTGTTTATCGTCATGGAGTTTGAGGATGTTGAGTTTAAAATCTTTAAGCAGATCAGAATTATTCTCCCACCCTGCTTTTGGAGTTGTATCAGGGTGACTGTTTGAAGCGTGACATTGCTGACAGTCCATCTCATCACTGACAGGAAGTACAACCTGCGTGGAAGCTAAGAGATTGCCCTGAGAATCTTTGGCAACGACTTTTACCATCGGATAATAGTTTACCTTGCCGTTGTCATCATAATTCATTATCGGGATACCATCCGCTTCCCACCAGGTATGTTCGTTATTATAGGCCAAGGGGGCTGGAGTCGTACTTGGGGTTCGATTGCCAACCAAGCCCAGGTCATCGTCGAGTGTCACTCCAAAGAGGAGCTTAACATAATCCCAAAAGTTGGTTTTATTAACACTGCTGGTGTTGAGTTCGCCGGTCAGACTTGGAGCCGATTCATAGGTCAGGGTAACACCCGATGTGACATGTTTGTCGACTATGCCTTGTTTGAGAATCAGTTGCGCTTTGAGATCATTGTAAGGGGGCAGAATAGAGAATACGGAATAATCTTTTCCATCAATGCAGTGCATACCAAGATCGTTCCAAGCCAAAAGGGTATAGTCACCAGATTGAAACACCGGTGGTTCCACTCCACCTGTCGAGTCATCTGTCGTCGATGTTCCTGTATTACAACCGGATAAAACCATCATAGCCAGTAACAAGCTTAGCATTAACTTTTTCATACGCTTCCCTCCTCTTGTGACTTTAAGTTGTTGAATAGTCTATAAAGAGTTTAATAAAGGTATCGACCTTCGCAGGTAATTGCGGCAAAAAATAAGTCACAATCATCCTGGAAAATATTGAAAAAGGCACAAAATATTGGCCACTATGCCTTAAATTCATGTGATGCATAAAATTGGAGTAAATTATACCCGACTAGATGCCAAACAAATGTTATAGCGCGCAAAAAACAAACTAAATAAATAGTGGGAAGCGCCTTTAAATACCCGTCAAAAATCCCAAAACAGTTAAACAACTTTAAACTAACAACAAAAATGGAAACGTTTATGGATGTTCAGTTTTCCGTCAATTGATGAATATAACCTAGAAGTTAGCTCAAGCAATGCCCGCCTACCTATGGCATGACAGCGAAGTTGGCTATCGGTTGGTGATGTGTTTGATTTGAAGAGTTGAATACCATAACGTTATGCCAACTACAGCAGTGACAAACATGAACTGTTTTCATTACTTAATGATAGTCGTTAAACAAAAATTATCACTTAAAATCAGCTCTGGGGCGATTACCCCTCACCCTGTTGCCCACATCGACCCGATTGGCACGCTGATGCTTTTGGTTATTGATGCTCATTTATAGCTTTATCTCGATATTTTTTACTTTGTAACGAGTCTTTACTTTAGCTTATTAGTAAAATAACAAAAGGCTGTACAGGCAATCTTTTTTACAATTTATGCAAAAGGAAAGACTTGACTCCATGCCCCCTAAAATGGCCAGGTGCAATACACAAATATTTCAGTATAGTGGGTCATCGATAAGATTATTGTCTCAAAAGGAGTAAAGCAGGCGCTATTTGCGTGTGTATGCACTTTGTTGTTTGTTGGTGGGACGTTGAATCAGCCAAGAATCTACACCATCCATCCTAGATGGTGCTCTGGATCGCCGTTTTTCGATTTTATAAGATCGTTAGAAGCATATTCTGCGAGTACCTCTTTACTAAGGAGAAGATAAAATGAAAAAAACACTAATTATAGGCGCAAGCGGACACATCGGTAAAATGACGACAAAGCAACTGTTAGCTGATGGCAAAGCAGTGATAGCCTTAGTGCGTGATAAAAATAAATTAGCTGATATTTGCAGCGATAAGCTGCAAATAGTTGAGGGGGATTTGGAAAAAGACTTCAGCCAGCCCTTTGCAGATTGCGATCAGGTTATTTTCAGTGCCGGCTCCGGTGGCAAAACAGGCGCTGATAAAACCATGCTTATTGATTTATGGGCCGCATGTAAAGCGGTAGATTACGCAAAATCCGCTAATGTTTCACATTTCGTTATGGTCAGCTCTATTGGCGCTGACGACCCTTCCCAAGGTACAGAAACCATGAAGCCTTACATGATTGCCAAACATATGGCCGACGAACACTTGATACGCAGTGGGCTAAATTACACCATTTTTAGGCCTGGCTTATTAACCGATAATAACGCCACAGGTAAAATGCAAACCACCAGGCCCGGCAACAATGAAGATATGACCATTAACCGCGAAGATGTTGCCAACACACTGACCTATGCAGTCGGTAAATCTGAGCTAGGCGGGAAAATATTTGAATTATTTAACGGCGACAAAAACCTCGCTGATATACTAAATTAATCCATTAAGTAGACATTTGCCTTAACGAGTCCAAGGCAAAAAATATCAAGGCCAGCACAATGCTGGCCTTTTTTATTTGAGATTATCTCGGCTTAACAAAAGCTGCCCGCTCTCTTGCGTGGTTAAGCGTTCGAATATTTGAGCCTTAAATTGCATGTTATCCATCAGACTTTATATATTACCGAATTTACTGCCACGTACTGGGCATCAATTTTTTTACTTGGGGAAAGTGGGAACAAGCAAACCTTTTTCAGGTTGATAGATTGATTTTTAGAACTCAACAAATGGATATCGACTATTAAATAGTTAAGCGAATATAGCCTAAATATGAACAGATCAATCTCTCGTTATAGTGCATTACCATCTATTAACCCCCCTTATTGGTGCAAATTTTAACTTAATAATTAACTTTCCTATATTTTTCAATCAATTAAAAATTGGCGCGCTCTTTGAATGTTAATAATGACAGACTACATAAGGAGAGAATGATGCAAGATACATTGGCCATAGTATTAGCGGGTGGAATGGGATCGCGATTATCACCATTGACCGATAATAGAGCAAAACCAGCGGTACTTTTTGGTGGAAAATACCGAATTATTGATTTCACATTAACTAACTGCCTGCACTCCGGATTACGAAAAATTCTTGTTCTGACTCAATATAAGTCTCACTCTCTGCAGAAACATCTGCGTGATGGTTGGTCGGTTTTCAATCCCGAACTGGGTGAATATGTGACCGCTGTTCCCCCGCAAATGCGCACCGGGGATCAGTGGTATAGCGGTACCGCTGATGCTATTTATCAAAATCTCTGGCTTCTTTCTCGCAGTACCGCTAAATATGTCGTCGTACTTTCTGGGGATCATATTTATCGCATGGATTACGCGCCAATGCTGGAGCTGCATAAATCCAAAGGAGCAGATCTAACTATTTCCTGTATGGAAGTGCCAGTAGAAGAAGCCAGCTCATTTGGTATTATGAATATCGATAATGAAAAACGGATCATTAATTTTGTCGAAAAACCAGAGAAGCCGGCAACCATTCCGAACGATCCAAGCAAAAGCTTGGCTTCTATGGGAATTTATATCTTTACCACTGATTTTCTTATTAAAATTTTAAAAGAAGATGCGCAAGATCCAAACTCCAGCAACGATTTTGGCCATGACATTATTCCAAGAGCAATTAAGGATAATAACGTTTATGCACACCCCTTTGCAGATAGAGTAGGCCGTGTTTCTCAAGATTCTTACTGGCGAGATGTTGGCACTATAGACTCCTTATACCAAGCTAATATGGATCTGTTACAACCGGTTCCACCTATAGATTTATACCAATCTAGCTGGGCAATTCGAACCTATGAGCAACAATTACCACCCGCACGTACCGTCTCTTCGGCAGTCGGCAATGAAGGGGTTTTTATTAACTCAATTATTTCTAATGGCGTGATTATTTCCGGAGGATCCGTTCACAACTCCATTCTTTCACCTAATGTTCGTATTGATGACAGAGTAACGGTTTCAGGTAGTATTTTGTTTAATCATGTGGAAGTAGGCAAGGGTTGTCAGTTAAAAAATTGCATTATTGATAAACATGTAAAAATTCCTGCCGAAACAAAAATAGGAATTGACCCAGTGCAAGATGCTAAACGTTTCACCATTTCAGAGCAAGGTATTGTCGTTGTACCCGAAGGGTATCTGTTTACATAACTAAACCCAGCTTAAGGAAAGAACACTAGATCACATTCTCTCATTTAGAGATTTACTGTAACGGACATAGTAAAAAGGTGTTCTACCTCTAATATATTTTTAGGCTCAGTATGTTAAATCAAAATACTGAAGTTATACAAACCAACTAAATATTGCAATTACAGGCTATTACACCTGACAAAAGGCGCGAAGCTAGAGCAAGTGCCTGTTTTAATAAGAAAAACAGGCGAGCTTTAACAATTACTTTTACTCTGATCCGTTTAGTATTTTAAGGTGCAATAACCCGTCCAGATCCGTGTTGCCGTAGTTATCCAACATAAAGACCCAAAGGCATAAGCGATACTTGCAAAGTGACCGGGTAATAAACAAAACAATATCAAGCAACCAATTGTTTCTGTACCTTCGGTCAAGCCGCCAATGTAATACAGTGATTTATGCTTATAAACGGGGTTTACAATATTGCGTTTACTGGCCATTACTGCAAACGCTAAAAAGCTCGTGCCAGTGCCAATAAAGGCAAAAATCAAAAAAGCACCTGCGACTGCATTAGCGGCTGGATTGGCCATTACAAAAGCAAAAGGCAACATCGAATAAAATAGAAAATCCAAGCTTATATCTAGAAAACCACCGCTATCGGTAATACCTTGAATACGTGCTACAGCGCCATCTATCCCATCAAAAACGCGGTTTAAAATGATAAAACCTAAGCCAAAATAATAATATTCAAAGGCAATACTCGGTAAGGCCATAACCCCTAATAAAAATCCAATCACCGACACTTGATCTGCACTGAATCCACCTTTATGTAATACTAACGCCAATTGTTTAACTGGGTATTTGATTAATGTAATCGTATAACGGTCAAGCATTTAATGAATCCTTTTGAGTCCAAGGCCAATCTAAGGTTGTTCCATCGTGAGGGGAATCTTCGCCATCATGAGTAACTAAAATGGTCGGTAAGTTACGTTGTTTTAGTTCATCAAATAACCAGTCACGAAAGTCACGACGTAAAGGTTTATCTAGCTTACTGAAGGGTTCATCTAATAACACAGCTTGAGGCTGTGCAAGTAAAAGTCGCATCACACTTATTCTAGCTTTTTGCCCCCCGGATGTTTGCTGTGGGGATTTATTGGCTAGTTCAGATAAATTGAGCTGCGCCAGAGTCTGCTGCGCAACCACTCTGCGTTGTTTGCCTTTAACAGTATTAGGTAAGGCTAGCATTAAATTTTCGCACACACTTAAATGCGGGAAAAGCAGATCATCTTGAAATAAAACACCTATTTTACGATCCTCTGGTTTGATATTTGTTAATGGCATTTTTTGTAAATAAAGCTCCCCCGTATAACTAAAATCTGGACTAAGAAACCCTGCAATCACACTCAATAATGTTGATTTTCCGCAGCCACTTGGCCCCATTAAGGTTAATATTTCTCCGTTGTCCACTGTGTAGCTGAAATCGCTAATTAATACTTTAGCTTGCTCCGTTGAGCCGCGATTTTCATAAATAGATAACCTGTTTAATTCAAGGCTCATAATGAGCGGTTCCTTACTGTTTTTTGTTGATTTTTATCGTTTATGTTATCGACAATGTAATAGCGACTAACAACAATCGCAAACAGATAAAAGATAAAGGGTAATAGTGTTTGTAGCAGCGCATAAATCGCGCTTAATCGGCGTTGTTGTCCACTGGCGAGCGCAACTGCTTCGGTAGTAATGGTTGTGATACGCCCGGCACCTAGCATTAAGGTTGGCAGGTATTGTGCCAAACTGACACTAATGCCCACTGCCCATGCAATCAGTATAGCGGGCATTAATAACGGCCGTTTTATTTTCCACCAAACCTTAAACGGCTTTAATCCTAAACTTAACGCAACCTTATCTAAGCGTTTATCGTAGCTTTTATACGCACCATTTAAAGCTAAATAGATATAGGGGAAAGCAAAAATAATATGAGCCCAAATCACCCATAAATAGTAATGCGATTGCGGGACTAATATCGTTGCAATTTGCAAACCAAATAGCAGTGATATTTGTGGTGCTAACATCGGCAGCGCAATCAATAGCTCTGGAACAAACAGTGAATTTTTAGATCTTGTTCGTCGCTCATTAAATTCATGAATTAGGATAGCAAAGCCTAACGCTAAGGTCGCACTGATCAAGGCGATTAATAAGCTGTTATTTATATATTGAGTAAAATAAGGGAGTTCATCTAACCAATAGTCAAACGACCATGAACTGGGTAACAGCAAAGGAAATGGCCAACGAAATGCCACAGACCAAAGCAGTAGTACAGGTAATATCAATAATGACAAGCCATAACAAAGAGTAACTGCCAGTGCACCGGGTAGAGGGAAGCTATAACGGCCACTGCTTAACCAGGAACGGCATTTTTCAACAAAAAACCACTCAAAGCAGCGAACCATAAGCAATGAAAAAACGGCTAATAACAATAACAGCAACGCCCCCGCAGAGGCGGTTGTGTAATGATTGATATTACCGTCATTAAACCACTGCCAGACTAAAACCGCTAAAGGATAGGGTTTGGTTGGGCCGATAATCAGGGCGATATCCACCACCGACAAACTGTAGGCCGCGATAGCAAATAAACTGAAGCGAATTTTTACTAACCATTGTGCAAAGATAATTTTTTGCCAGATCTGTTTAGTTGAATAACCTAACGTTTGTGCCGTATTAAAGGTCTGATTAAGGTTGAGTTGTTTAAGTAACGCAACACTCATCAACAAAACAAAGGGTATCTCTTTCAAGGTTAGCGCAGCGATTAAACCTAATCCATATTGATCGTGTACTAAGCTCCAAACTGTATTGCTATTATCGCCGGTGAGCAGATCGACAAAGCGCACTAACAAACCACTGGGACTAAATAAAAATACAAAACCGATAGCAAAGGCCACATGCGGAAGAGCAAGAATTGGAGAAAGTAAGGATTCAATTAATTTCCAGCTTTTGCGTTGCCACATCGATTGTAAAATAGCAAAGCTAAACAAGGCCGCCAAAAAAGTACTAGCAAAGGTGATAAATAAACTCAGCAAAATGGAGTTTATTAAACCTGGCCACTCTATTAATTGCTCAAAACCAAGTAAAGATACTTGCCTTAAACCTAATGCAGGAAGATAAGCAAATGCGGAGGAAAATAATCCTAATAGCGCAGGTAACAAGGGTACCAAGCAGATGATAATTGCCAGTAAAACCAGTAAATTAAAGGTTATACTGGCAATGGATTTAGTCTTTTTAAACATTAAAAACCATAACGTTTTTGCCATTCAAGCTCTAACGCAGTTTGCCAACTTGGATGAGGCTCTGGGATTGACTTAAACAGCGTTGTCTTTTTAGCTGAACCGGTCACATACTGTTTTTGTAAAACCGTTGGATCCCCCCAAACCGCCAAATCACCTTTTTTCGATTGCGCCTCCGGGCTTAATAAAAAGTTAATAGCCACCAATGCCCCCTCTCGTGCACTGGCATTCCAAGGGATAGCTAGAAAGTGAATATTAGAAAGTGCACCCGATTGCATTGCATAGGTTGCAGTGGATTTTGCTAACGTGCCATTAGCTTGTGCACTAATCACTTCGTTAGGGTTAAACGAGATAGCAATATCTAATTGTTTATCATCTAACAGTTTCAATGTTTCACCACCATTAGCGGGGAACTGTTGCCCGTTTTGCCAAGCGACGGCATGTAATTTATCTAAATAAGCCCACAAAGGTGCACTGATTTTCTGGAAAATTTTGTTATCAACGGCGCGATATAATTGCGGATTATTATCTGTTAACTCTAATAATGCGGCTTTTAAAAAGCTGACACCATGAAATGCCGGAGGTTTTGGGTAACTGATTTTTTGGGGATGCTGCTGTGCATACTCAAGTAAAGCGCTAAAGCTATCAGGTGGTGTAGTGATGGTGTTTCTATCATAAATAAACACTAGTTGACCAACACCCCAAGGGGCTTCCAATCCTAAAGTCGGCTCGGAAAAATCACTGCTAACAGGTAATAATTTATCCACGTAGCGCCAGTTTGGTAACTGCGCAACAAAGGCCTTGCCAAGTAACTGCTGCTGTTTCATCGATTTGAAATTTTCACCGTTAACCCAGAGCATACCTACGCTGCCGTTACTGTTTTTATTAGCTGTTTTTTCCGCTAAAAGCTGACTGATAGATTCTGCAATATCAGTTACTTTGACATGCTTTAAGGTCACACCATATTGTTCCTGCAAGGCCTTGTTCGCCCAGCGTAAATAATTGTTAATTTCATTACTACCACCCCATGCATAAAAATAGACGGTTTGCCCTTGGGCTTTATTTTGTATGACTTGCCAATCTGACTCGCTTGCAAAGGTAATACTGCTTAGCATTAACAGTGTTAAACCTATAAATAATCGTTTCATTAATGGTCCTTATTTCGAGTTCAGTTGTGATACTTTTCTATCCATTTTAATAACGTTTGCGGCGCGAGATCTTTAATAAGAAAAACAGGCGAGCTTTCACCATTAATTTTACTCTGATCCCATGTTAATAAATTATGGCTATCTCATATTCCATTACTTTATTGCCAATAGATATACTCACTTCATCGCCTACGACTCGATGATTGATTGCCGCACCGAGTGGCGAGCCGGGCGTGACAACAACAATTTCATTTTCTGCAAATTGTACTTTTAAACCACCCGCTGCCGGGCCGAAAAAAATATATTTTTCATTATCGTCAATATCACGCAGCAAAACCAACGCCCCTAAACAAACCGACGATTGCGAGGATACTGCGCTAATATTCAATTTTTGAAACGCGGCAAGATCCATTGCACACTCTTCCACGCGCTGCGATTGTCCTTGCGCTAAATACGATGCCTCTAATGCTAACGTGTCGTATCTGTTTTCTGCGATATTTTCATTATCCGTTGCCGTATCATAGGCACGTTTTGCCGCATTAACTGCACCTTGATGGGTTTCATCTAATGCAAGAATGAGTTGTTTATATAGCAATTTTTTATTCATACTTCGTATCGTTTATCTGCCGTTGACTTATCAAGGGTAGGAGCTTAAAGAGCAATGTCGTTAAAGTAAAGTCAGCAGAAAGATAACGCCCTATTTTGGTGAAAATCATGCGCTAAGCACTGTGTCTCCAACCTTTTATGTTCGCTCCCCGGCCCGCCATTCTAGAATTTCCCTCTGTCATTCCCGAATCTCCCCTGCCATTCCAGAATCGCCCCTGTCATTCCCGAGTTTTTTTGTCGGGAATCTCAGAGCAGATAGCAGCATGTAAAAAGTGAAGACACCCCAACCATTTTTAGATTTATTTTTAAAAATTCCAGCACTGAAAGTCCGACTATTTTTTTCTTTGGAAATGTTCACTATTAAAGACTTTACTTAAGTTGAATGAGATAGATGAAATATGGTGGGCTAACTCATGATTTAGCCATAAATAGCCAAAAAAAGTGAAATTATCCATATTTTCACTGCTATCAATGGTGCTAAAGGTTTCATAAGTAATCGACAATAAACGAATATCATCGGTTAATAATTGATCTACCTCGCCAATATCAACCTGCATGCTGAGTTTATTGATCCGTTTAAACAGCTGGCCCGTCGCTTTAATCAGCTGTGAATTTTCTCTGATTGTCTGGACGGCATTTTGACTGTCCCATTCTCGATTAATTAATGTTTCTAAAACACTTAGCACTCGTCGTTCCATAATGACGATATCGGTAATATCTTGATTCTCGCCTTTCCACTCTTTATATATATGTTCCATCAACGAACGTTGTTTTGCCAAGTTAACGCTTAGCAACTTTAGATTGTAATCACTGATTTGTACGCTGCTATGTAAGTGTTTGCTGTGCATTAGATAATAATCACTGGATAACTGTAAAAATTCAGTGACCAGCAATTGAAAGTGGATCAGTGCTCTTGATGGGAAAAATAGGCGGCTACAGATAATGCTTAAAACCGATCCCCAAATAACATTAATCGCTCGCCACTCTGCAACGGCAATATCTCCGCCGCCCCCTCCGGCGACTAAAAACAGTGTTAAGGCGACTAAAACCGCCGCATACGAGTGTTTTCCTTTTACCGCATACATAGCAACCGCAAGTATTAACAGTAAGAAAAAGTCATGCAGCATTATATATGCAGCAGGAAGCAGATAAAGTGCTAAGCCCAGACTGGCGCCGATAATGGTTCCGATTAAGCGTTGATTGGCTTTAGTTAATACGGAGCCGAGATAGGAAATCGGTCCCATTACAACGATGATGGTGATCAGTGCCCAGTTTGAGTGAGGAAAATCGAAAACACGAATAACGAAGAGCGCTATCGCACAGGCGATAACAACACGTGCAATATGCAGCATATGTTGATGCCGTATCACAAAACGATCAGAAAGAACCATTTACCCAACTCAATATAATAAAAAGTGGAGAATATCCTTTTTTTAGCCGCTAAACCAATAAAGCTTGGACTAGACAACTTTTTGTTCAGTCTCACCGCCCCTTTCAGATTACTGTTTGCTGTGATAGCAACTAAACTCAGAAAGACTAGAATGTACGAATGGGAGCAGAGTTACTGTTTTGTGGATGTTCAATGTTCAGCACAGATAAATCGCTTTATATAAGACTATAAGAGGAAAATTAATATGAAATATGTAGCAGTGATATTGGCTGGATCTGGTTTTCTTGATGGCTCAGAAATTAGAGAATCGGTTCTGACCCTTTTAGCTCTGGACAGTGAAGGTGCCAAATATAAAATATTTGCACCTAATAAAGATCAACACCATGTTATTGATCACCTTAAAGGTGAAGAAGTTACTGGTGCCACCCGAAACGTGCTTGAAGAATCAGCCAGAATTGCGCGTGGAGAAATTGAAGATTTGGCGCAGTTAAATGCCAGTGATTTTGATGCTTTGATTATTCCGGGTGGTTTTGGTGTGGCCAAAAACCTCTGTTCATTCGCATTCGATGGCAGTACAGCTTCTGTTGACCAACAAGTTGCTGCCAAACTACAAGAGTTTAAAAAAGCTAACAAACCAATTGGTGCAATCTGTATTGCCCCTGCCTTGGTGGCTCTGTCATTTGGCGATCAAAAACCGCTACTCACTATTGGTACAGATCAGGGGACGGCCGCTGAACTGGAAAAACTAGGGGCAAAACATCAAATCTGTGCAACATCTGAGTGTGTCGTCGATGTCACGCATAAAATTGTCACCACGCCTGCTTATATGGATGGCAGTGCCAGGATAGCGGATGTCTATGCAGGTATTTCAAAGCTGGTTAAAAACGTCATTAAACTGGCTTAACTTGAAAAGGTACATTTCCCCAAATCTGTTTGGGGAGAATCTACCTTTATATTAATAATCCTTATTTTACAAGCAACTACTCACCTTCTTGAGTCTTTTGCTATTAGTTAAGGTGCAAGACTACGGCGCCTAATCAATACCATCAAACACAACGACAAGATTATCGTCACAGAACTACTACCAGCGGTCACTGAGCTTGGCGCTAAGCTAGTCTCTGGCTCTGGCTCTGGCTCTGGGCTAGCTTCTGGTTCATTATCGTTCAACATTTTAAGCTCATAGCGACCATCAATCGCATAGAAGGTAATGCTGTATTCGCCCTCACCTTCGGTAAAGAGTATGTCTGCACCAGCGGCATCTACGATCCCATCGCCACCATTATCACCAAAGTTTTGACTCCAATCGGCGTATATATCGAACTTAAAGCGTGGCGAGTCTGTAACGTTACTTTCGGGATCGTTCGTTACGGTAATACGCCAAACATTAGGCTCTACTTGCGTCATCAAACTGGCTCCCCAGTCATTGCTGACACCGCGGTAATATACCGTTGAATAGATATTTTCAACGAGGTTCAAGGCACGTAAAACAGCATCACGGCGAGTCTCATACCAATTTTTACCGGCATCTAGATCAAAAATCCTATAGCTGCTTTCATTGCCCCAATAAGCGGGACTATCATTGATAATTTCATTATCACCGGTATCATTTTTCAGATCGTCACGGATCAGCTGATGGACACTTTCTATCCACGGCAGTGAATCTACTTCAAGCATTAGCCCCGACTCTGTGACCAAGTCTTTAAGGTAACCTTGATACTCTGCACTATAGTGGTCAATGGCTAAAATCTTCCGTACCAACAGTGGTGCATCATTAGCCGATGCAAACTCCAATGGATTGCGCTCCCCCGCATCACCGACCAATAAAGAGGTGCCTAGGGTATTGTCGGTATCATAAGGAACAAAATGCATCACTTCGCTTTCATCAATATAGATAAAAAAGTTATTACCGTTACCCCAGAAACCATCCCAATGTCCTAATACAGCTTCACTTGCTAAGCCTTTAAGTAAGAGGGGAATATTAATATGCAGTGCAACATAATCCTCAAAATCCGGCCCCTCTAAGTTACTAAAGTTCTGTGCTAGTTCAACCAGTTGGGCATGTGCTTGTGTATATTTACTGCCCTTGCCTTTATATTCAAAACTGGCTTGGTCAAATTCACCTACCCCACCCCAACTCCCATTTATCCGTGAAAAATGCGCTTTACCCCAAGCTTTATTATTACCCTGCCACAAAAAACCACCATCATTGTCTGGGCCAAAACGCTTATCTAAGTATTCTTTGCGATTAACACTTTCATTCATGCGATAAACACCAAAGTAAACATCAACTCTGTCACCCACACTAATATCTAAGCGCGCGTAGGTAGAAGAGTGCGTCGTCCAAACATTAAAGTTTTGCATAATATGATTAGACAAAGGCTCACGGACATAGCTCTGATCATCTTTAAAGCGTTTCAGTTTAAGCTTGGCAATGCCACTCAACTCTTGGTCATCAACAAATTCATCAAAGTCGAGGGTGAAGTTAGCTTGCGTATAATTACCGTTTGGCTGCTGCGGTAATACAAAGCTGGTATTGCCGCTGATCTTAATGCCAATATTGCTTAAGGGATACTCAACACCGCCTTTAATGAAGATCATGTCGCCACTCACCTCTTCACGAACGCTACTGGTAGAGCTGAGTAATAAGCTCCACTGGTTTTCGCTAAAATGCAGTCGCATTTTAGGAAGATCGTCAATATCAAACCAAAACTGATGTTCTGGATCTTGCAGGTAACTGGTATCATTAAAGGCTTGACTAGCCGTAGTAACGAGCAAATAAAGCAGACCGAAAATTATCGATAGTTTTTTGAATTTCATAATATTCCCTGTGCCGTAGCACTATTAAAATTTATTTATCTTGATGCGTTTTATACGCTAACCACACAACAAAAACAGTGACACTTAAGCGCTTGATAAATAATCATAATCAATCTAGATCACAGCTTAAAAAAATAAACTTCAGCTAAATCCTCGCTATATAGTGAATCGGCATTAACACCCTCCAATTTTTCTATAGAAGACAAAAGACAAACTATCTCTCAGATGGCTGTTTTTAATACAGCTAATAAAGGATCTAATGCGGATGTAAATGGCATCAAAATCAAAGACCAGGCATCGTTAACTTAGAGGCAGAATTTCACGCTAGTGGTCGGATTAACCGTGGTGATGCTCATGTTCATGTTCTTGTTCCCACACTCTGCATGGTAATGTCATTCCCGAGTTATTTTGTCGGGAAGTGAAAAATTTGTCCGGAATAAATTTAAACGTTGGAATTTACGACAATGACCTGAAAGGCGTAGGTCAGGACGCCCGAGTCATTTACAACAGTTCAGTGTCATGAATGGGCTAAGCTCTGCGTGCCCTTACCCAGAGCCAATAGCACCAAAACTAAGCGAGATCCTCAACAAAACACTTTGAGGATGACGGAATAGAATCCCCGTCCCGTCATTCCCGAGTTATTTTGTCGGAATCTTCGCACTAGCTGCACCATAAAAAATACAATTATTAATAAGCCAAAGTTATAGATGCACTCGAATGCACTTTTATTATTTTACCCTGCCCCCGTTTTAAGGAAGATAATATCGATATTTCAGCGTAACTAAATTACAATAAATCAAAATTTATTTACTCAAACTCAGCAAATCAAAATGGATATTCTATTTATGAATCAAAAAACGATATTAGCCTTGAGCATTAGTACGCTTCTATTAACCTCAAATGTAAATGCATCCAACAAAGTGGCTGATGCCCGAGGTAATGCAATGGGTAACACGGGTGTTGCTTCTGCTGATTATCTTACTGCACCGTTTTATAATCCGGCACTGGGGGCCAGTTTTAAAAACGACGATAATTTTGGTCTACTTATCCCTGCTATCGGCGTTTCTGTCAGTGATAAAGATGACAGTTTAACGACCATTGATGATCTACAATCGTCTATTGAAGCATTTGAAGCTTCAGGTTCAACTTCAGCGTCAGACCTTGAGGATATCAATAGATACCTTGATCAGCTGGACGGCAATACACCATTAACGGTTACAGCCGGTCTTGGCTTTGCGATTGCATTTCCAACTAAGGTAGTTTCTGCTAATTTATTTGCCCACGGTTATACTGAAATCGTTGCAGATACACAGATAACCGCCAGTTATTTAAATTCGACTGCAGATATGCGTGCCTTTGGTTATTCTGAAGTTGGTTTAGCCTTGGCCAAGGAATATTCTGTCTTAGGCGAAAGAGTTTCTTTCGGTGTAACGCCTAAATACCAAAACATGGCAACGTATGCGCAGCTCGTCACAATCCGTGACTTCGATATTGAAGATTACGATGAAAATAAAATCACAAAAAATGCGTTTAACTTTGATTTAGGTGCAATGTGGTATAAAGATAATTTCCGTGTGGGTATCGCAGTTAAAGATATATTGGCACAAGAGATTGACGTATTTAATGGCACAAGTATAAATGATACCTATAACTTAGATACACAAGTCACTGCCGCTGTCGCTTACTCTTCTGATTATTTTACTGCCGCTGTTGATGCCGATTTAACCAAACAAACGCGTTTCCAAAATTTAGACGATGATACTCAATTTTTACGTTTTGGCCTAGAAGGCAATGCATGGGGTTGGGCTGCGTTACGTGCTGGTTATGAGGTCGATTTGCAGGATACTATTGATAATACGTTTACAGCGGGTATCGGTATTAGTCCATTCGATCTAGTAAGAATAGATATAGCGGGCGCTTATACAGGTGAAAATCAGCTTGGTGCTTCTGCTAATTTAGCATTTACTTTTTAATTATCTAATTAATAATATCGGGTAGGGTGAGGCTTCTGCCCCACCCATCTCACAGAGCCGTACATATCTATTAATCTCGTACGGCTCATCTATTCTTACATCCTGAGTCCCTCTGTCTGTCCTCACTTCTCTCTACTCTCTACTCATGTTATGGCAACTGCAGCAGTGACGAGCATGAGCTGTTTTCATTGATTAATGGTAAAGTGATTAATGGTAAAGTGATTAAACAAAAATTATAACTTAACAGGGTTAAAAAATTAGCTATGGGTCTATTATCTCTTTTAATGCAAAACCCGGTAACATTTTTAATGTTAGCGATACCGCTTTTGTATTCCATTATTTTTCATGAAATTGCACACGGGCTGGTTGCATCGTGGTTTGGTGACAACACGGCAAGGCGTTCCGGGCGATTAACCCTCAACCCGATTGCACACATCGACCCGATTGGCACGCTGATGCTTTTGCTTATTGGCTTTGGCTGGGCTAAGCCGGTACCGGTAAATTTCGCAAACCTAAAGCCCTCTCGGCTGGGTGTTATTTGTGTCGCGCTTGCCGGTTGTACAATAAATATCTGCATTGCAATGGCTGCAATATTGTTGATGCAGTTTGAAGTTTTTAGTACGAGTTCCATCTTTTCAACGGTTTTACCTATTGTGGCAAAAATCAATATTATGCTAGCGGCCTTTAACTTAATTCCTATTCCCCCGCTTGATGGCTCTAGAGTACTTATGGAATTTCTCCCTAAGCAGATGCAGGCACCGTTAGTGCGAATCGAACCCTATGGATTTTTCATCATCTTAATATTGCTCTATACCGGTGTTTTGTATCCGGTTATTGATGTTGTCCAGAATCTCATCTATAGCTTTATCTCGATATTTTTTGCTTAATAATGGGTCGCCGCTTTGCGGGAATCTCTGGCCTTATTAGTGAAGAACAAAAGGCTGGATGAAGTTCTGAGTAAGTAAGGTCTATAGAGTAATGGCCCTTCCGTCATTCCCGAGCGGTCCCCCTTCCGTCATTCCCGAGTTGTCCTGTCGGGAATCTCAGCGCTAAGAGCAGCAGAACTCAATGAGTTCCTCAACAAAACACTTTGAGGATGACGGAGTAATATCTCCTTGAATACGACGGAGTAATATCTCCTTGAATACGACGGAGTAATATCTCCTTGAAGATGCCGGATCAGTATCTCCTTGAGGATGACGGTGAAAATAGATATCCGTTACCGAACGAAATTATTGATGAACTCGCAGCCAAGACAGTAAGGCAAGATGCAAAATGAACCATTTGCTTGATATTACCTGCAAAAACATCTCCATTGTGAAAAAAAACAAAGGTTTAAATGGAAAAAAGTGGCTAAAGCTTCAACATTCAGAGGATTGACGCTAAAATAGATTTTCCTATCGCCATTAGCTAGAGAGATATCTATGAGTATTCACAAAATTATACAAGAGGTAACATGACAAGAGCAGAGGGAGGCATTCAAGCAGTTGATTTAGCCGTTGAACCATTTGGTTGGTTATTATTAGCAATATTTATAGTCGGGTATTATTTTATAGCTGCAGAAGAAAAATACCATATAAACAAAGCTAAACCAGCATTGTTTACCGGTACATTTATGTTTATGTTGCTCGGCGGTTATTACGCTATAAATGGACTTGATTTTTCAGCATTTGACACAGAAATAGCACACCTGATACTGGAAATTGCAGAGATTTTCTTCTTCTTATTTGTAGCGATGACATTTATTGAAGCACTTATTGAGAGAAATGTTTTTGATGCTTTAAAAGAAAAACTACTCAAAGCTGGATATAACTATAAACAGCTCTTTTGGGTAACTGGATTTTTAGCATTTTTTATCTCTCCAGTTGCAGATAATCTCACAACAGCGCTTATTCTTTCCACCGTCCTTATTACAATAGAAAAAGACAACAAAGCTTTCTTAGTGCCGGCTGCAATCAATATAGTCGTCGCGGCGAATGCGGGGGGGGCCTGGTCGCCATTTGGTGATATTACAACACTCATGGCATGGTCTGCGGGTAAGGGAGGATTTATTGATTTCTTATTTTTATTTCCTGCTTCTATCATTGGTTGGGGTGTTACAGCCTTCTTACTTTCTCGTTTTGTGCCAGAAGGATCTCCTAAACAAATTGAAGGTTCAGAGCCCGTTCATATTCACAAGGGAGGTAAAGTAATCATCGGGCTGGGTATATTTACAATCGCTTCAGCCGTATTAGGAAAGCAACTGATGCACTTGCCGCCTATGTGGGGAATGTTATTTGGTCTTTCGCTTTTACAACTTTATGCATACACACTTAAAAAATATCATGACCACGATATTCAGATTTATAAATCTGTCTCAAAAGTTGAAAATGACACACTGCTGTTTTTCTTCGGTATATTAGCAGCCGTAGGTGCACTTCACTTTGCCGGTTTCTTAGGTCATGCAGTTAAGTTATATACAATGTTTGATCCAATGTATGTAAATATGGGTGTCGGTTTCTTATCGGCAATTGTTGATAATGTGCCCGTTATGTCTGCCGTTTTAAAAGCGTCTCCGGATATTCCTTTAGCTCAATGGATGCTGGTTACTTTAACGGCCGGTGTTGGTGGCAGCATGATCTCTTTTGGCTCTGCTGCAGGTGTTGGTGTAATGGGCAAACTTAAAGGTGTATATACTTTTGGTGCGCACATGAAATACTCATGGACGATAGTTATCGGTTACTTTGCATCCGTTGCTGTTTGGTATACTCAATATGAAGTTTTAGGCTTTTATATTAAACCCGCAGTTCAAGCTGTTTCTGGTCACTAATTAAAAAATTTGTTCTCAGGCTTTGCTTGAGAACATCCCCTTTACAAAACTTTAAAGACTAAATAGCTTCTTTTAACCAGCAAGATTGATTAGTTATTGATCGGATTTACTATAATAGTGATAGACTGATTGCACTTCAAAGGAGAAGAAAACAGATGGCTAAACATAATAAATTGGTAAAAGCGCCTGCGCTGAGCCCAAAACAAAAACAGGTAGAGCTTGCTCGCGGTACGATCAACCACTCTGCACTTGGCGCGCTCGTAACAAGCAAGGTTTTTTGCATGAGAGTCGTGCAAGCAAAAAAAGGAAAAGGATCATTCAATCGTAAAGCAAAGCACTCAGGAAAAGAGTGTTATCAAATAGCGGCTTAATCCCCAGCCATTATTTGATAACACTTTTTTAAATAGTTTTTGGACGACTAAATTTTACATAAATCGGTGCATCAGCTCTTTAGCTTTAAACCAACAAAACTTACATCCTGATTCAATTGCACTTTCCTAAGCAATGGATTTATTAACTCACTATTCCAACTAAAATTCGACCAACCTTTGTTATTCCAAATCCACATAGTTCACTTGGTTTTTCTTCGCGGCTTAATAACTAATTATTGCTCCCTTCGGTGGTGATATGTAACACCTGTCCGCAATGTTTGCAGTGAACAGCATCCGTATCGTGGCGATTTAGTCCGCAGGCAGGACACTCAAAGCGTATCTTACCAGGTCGGAAGATTGTTTGAATCAGACGCAAGAACAGGGAAATGCCGAAAATCATAATCAGCACCGCGAGGATATGTCCACTTGTACCAATCAGCGTTATATCACCAAAACCGGTTGTCGTTAACGTCGCAATAGTAAAATACAAAGCATCGACATAGCTTTTTATCGCGGGATTAGCGCCCACCTGACTGACATAGACGATGGCGGTAATGATAAAAACAAAGACCATCAGGTTAACAATACTGAAAATGATATCTTCATGTAAACGTACAAACGTTGATTGCTGGCGCAGAGTTCTAAGCATGCGATAAGAACGCAGCAATCGAAGTGACCGTAAAACGCGCAGAAAACTGAAATTTCCCGCCAGCGAGGGAGCCAGCAATGAGGCAATGACGATCAAATCAGCTAATCCAACCGGATGAAATATATCGCGCAGCCTTTTTTTGCTGATATACAGCCGGGCGCCGAATTCGATCAGATAGATAAGACCGATGCCTTGCTCCAGCAGATACTGACTATCCAGGGTGTAAAAAAATGATCCTATTACAAAATAAAAGATAGTAATGCCGTCAAAGGCAAGTAGCCCCCAACGAAAATTGCGCGCCCTCACACTCGCGCCATGATAGAGAAAATCTATTTGCATGCGAAGTCGTTGGTCAAAGCTCGCCTGAGATGGCTTATTAGTCATAAATTACCTTGTTCTTAGATAGAAGCTAACTATAGAGGGCATCTAGCTAGTATCGGTATATATAGTTATCGCAATCTATCATGCTTAAAGCATCTCAACTAAAGTAAAAGCAGCCTTCACTATCAATACCCGTTTTAGCCAAAAGCATCCCGGCAAATCACAGACTAGTTAGCGGCTTAGGATTTCTTACCGGTTGCAGCATGATGGTTGACCAGAAAAACAGACAAAACAGGAATGAGATTGCATTTGAGCACAAGTTGTGAAGATCTTATTTAATTAAAGGCTAAGCGAATATTATCGTTCTCACGCTCTGCGCGGTAATATCAGCGCCAACCGCACCATAAAAAAACAACGCTTAATAAGCCAAAGTTATGGAAGTACTCCAATGCACATCTATTATTTTACTCTGACCCCATTTTTCGGGGCCAAGGTCAGATTAACCGTGGTGATGTTCATGATGTTCATGGTGTTCATGGTGTTCATGTTCATTGTGCTCATGATGCTCATGTTCATTGTGCGTATCATGTTGTGCTTCTTGTAATCTAGATAACAGACTGTTTAAGCCTGCTTCCGTTTGTTGTTGTTTTTCATCGCTTTCTAATGCTGCAAGCTGCAACATTTCATTTTCTTCGATGAGTTTAGTTTTTTGCTCTTGAAGTTCACTGACCTGCTTTTTAAGCTGGTTGCTCTTTTCAATTGTTTGTTCGATCAACTGTTCGAGTTGAGGCAGAGTATTTTCTAACATAAGGTGCTCTTATAAAAGGTATAAAGATAATATGCAATTTAATCTAAAATGACGCATATTGCCACACGTACACTAAATATTTATCTTGATTTGTACATATATTGAAAATTTTAGTTCAGCACAGAAAAGCACCTTAACGGCTTGTTTTTTGCCATAAAAGGCTAAAAGAGACTAATCTCAGCAACAAAAGATTAGGAGATCTATTTTCTCGTAGCCACGCTCTGCGTGCCCTTTCCAGCCGCACCATAAAAAAGACAATTCTTAATAAGCCAAAGTGATCGTTCTACTCGAATGTACTTTTATTATTTTGCGCTGAACCCATTCCATATCCATCGTCCCTCTCTTAAATGCATTCCTGCATCACGCCTACGTATAGGCTAAAGTTCATTGTATTAACTGCGCTTGTACAGGGCAATCACCAGGGGTACTGCCGAAAATAGGCATCTAAATAATCAATCAATGCTCTAACCGTAGGGGAAAGATGCTTTCTTGAAGGGTACAGAGCATAAATTTTCAAATCATTCACCTTCCAGTCGGGTAGCACAGCACTTAGCACCCCTTCTTTGATGTAACGATTCGCCAGATAACAGGGCTGCATAGAGATTCCGGCATGTAAAATAGCAGCGTGAAGCAGTGTGCTTGCTTCATTAGCGCTTAAACGGCAGTGAATATTTACCGATTCAAACTGTTCCTGTTGTGATAAATGCCAGACATTTCGTTCGAAATTCTTATAACCGAGACAATCATGCACGCTTAGATCCTCAGGTTTTTCGATGCCAGGCTTGTCCTGCAGATATTCAGGCGAGGCAACTAATACCGAGTCACAAATAGCAATAGGTTTACCGATCAATGCCGGATCGGGTTCGGAAGCAATTCGAATTGCTAAATCCACTCGTTGCTCAACAAAGTCAGTCACTGAATCCTGTACGTCAATATCGATATTGACCTTCGAATGCAGCTTCATAAACGCGGTGACTGCCGGGATCAATTGTGAAAAACCAAAGGACATACTGGTAACAATACGCACGCTGCCAGACAGTTCTTCACCTGGCGCCACTAAAGCAGTTAAATTATCAGCTTGTGCAAGCCACGCCTCTACATCCTTCAAACAGCTTTCACCCGCAGTGGTCAAGGAGATTTTGCGCGTGGTACGGTGCAGTAGCCGTGCATGTAACCAGTTTTCCATCGCTTCGATATAACGGGTCACCATTGGCCGGGACATTTCCAACCTCTCGGCAGTGGCCGTAAAGCTACGGGAGTAAGCGACGTCAATAAAGACTTTTGCGGCAGTGAGTCTGTCCATTTATTAGCTCGATTTAAGAAACAATGGTGCATACTTTAGGGTGTTTTTCCGAACATCACAATCCACTATTATTATCTCCGTACTCAATTACAACCTTTCCAGGAGATTAAAATGAATAAAGTTAGTTTATTAGTGGCAACATTATTAACCGCGAACACTGCGCTGGCAGACAGCAAAGCATTGACGCTCGATGTATACAACGCGGGAGCAGGCAGCTTTAACGTTAACGCGACTGTCGTTTACGGGGAAACCGAAGCGATCGTGGTTGATAGCGGTTTTAGCAAAGCAGATGCGCTGCGCATTGCAGCTAAGGTATTGGATTCCGGCAAAGAACTGAAAACAATCTTTATTAGTCAGGCCGATCCCGATTACTACTTTGGTGTAGAGGTGCTGCATGACTTGTTTCCTCAAGCAAATGCTTTGACAACCCCTGCCGTTAAACAGGCGCTCGAGCAAAAACTGCAAAAGAAACTGTCATTCTGGGGACCCAAACTGGGTGCAAACGCGCCAGTAAAACCGGCGACTCTTACGGCCTATACACAAGACTCGCTGAGCGTGGATGGACATAAAATCGAAATTCGCGGCACCAAAGGCATCCTAGCCCACCGCCCTTATTTATGGATCCCGGATAACAAAGCGATTATTGGTAATATCGGCGTTTTTGGCAATATCCACCTTTGGATGGCGGATACACAGACGGATCAGTCCATTAATGCTTGGTCAGCCCAGTTAGATGAGATGCAGGCACTCAAACCTGAAGTGGTTGTGCCGGGTCATATGAAAGCAGGAACGAAGTTAAACGCTGAAACTATCAGCTACTCACAGGGTTATATTAAAGATTTTCAGGCCGCAAAAGCTGCCAGTAAGAACAGTACCGAACTGATTGAAAAGATTTCGGCGAAGTACGCAGATCCTACCTCACTGGCACTGGGAATTGCTGCAAAAGTGCATATGGGAGAGATGAAATGGTAAAAGTTCATTACTTCTATGACCCGATGTGCGGTTGGTGTTACGGCGCCACCGCACTGCTTGAAACACTGATCGCGTCCGCTAACATTGAACTGATTTATCACCCGGGAGGCATGATCAACCGACAAACTATTGCCGCCTCATTTAAGGAGCATATTCTTAAAAATGATCAGGAGATCGCAAGCCAAACCGGTGCCGTTTTTGCAGCCCCCTATAAGGCGCGCTTAAAAAACAGAGAAAATTTGGTTTTTGATTCCTATATTACGACACGCGCAATATTGGTTGCCGAAGAAAATGGCGTGACCCCATTGATCATGCTCAAGGCAATTCAAAAAGCACATTTTGAGCAGGGAAAACAGGTCGAATTACTGGCAACTTTAGAAGAAATTGCAGTCTCTTTTGGTCTGCATAAAACCCGCTGGCAGGCGCAGATGCAGCAAGCCGAGCCAAAAGTCACAGAGGCAGTACAAGCAAGCCATCGACTGATGAATCAATATAAGGTGCAAGGCTACCCGAGCTTAATTGCAGAGACGGCTGATGGGCCTCAGCATCTTGCACATACAGCCTACTACCAGAATATATCTGCGTGGAATAATTTAATCAGCACACTTAATTGAGTGCACAATCACAACCTAAAAAACACAGGAAACAACTATGATTCAGAAAATACTTTCATCAAAAACAGGCGTATCGGCACTCATACCCATGATACTTCAAGATGCAAAGTCAGCAAGAAAAATTGTGCCGAGATGCTAGGCATAAAATTGAAGTATAGTTATTCTACATAGAGATTTTATAACAACGCAGATGGGCACAATTTACCTTGCCCTTCGGGGCACTAGCTCGAAAACCAGCGCTGCGTTGCACCAATCGAAAAGGGAATAACCATTACCTCATGTTGCGTCTTGCTCTGGTCTCCGAGCTTGCGCCTGACAAAGCATCTTGAGGTGACATGGGTATATATTACGGGTGCCATTGGGGTTGATCTTAGCCGCACATGGCGCTCAAAAACTGTTCAGCTGGTTTGGTGGGTACGGCCTGGAGGGAACTGGCAAGTGGATGGCAAGTATTGGTTTTGAACCCGGTTATCTAATGGCGTTGATGGCAGGCAGTGCTGAGTTCTTTGGCGGTATTGCATTATTGTTTGGATTATTGACCCGCCCTGCTGCTGTGGTCACCGCTTTTACAATGCTAATGGCAATATCCGTTGATTTCAGCCATGGTTTTTTTGTGGCTAACAAAGGTTATGAGTGCGGGCTAATACTCGCCACTGCATGTTTGTCGTTGGCTTTTCAGGGCGCAGGCAAGTTTTCTGTTGATCATCTATTAGCGTCAAAATTTGCAGACTATAAAAATAGATAGCCGCCCTATCAGCTTTTTATCCGGGCAATATGCAGAAAAATATTGCCTATAAAAATGGAAAAATAATTTATTAACCCGGTCATATTAAATAGCGAGTTAAGACAATCTCATCTTTTACTTCTAGATTGATATTGTCCATCTATTAAATGAATTCATACTTTCCTGCATTATTTCACTGGTTTTTATTTAAAGGTCCGAAGATTGGTCGATATGATATCTGCCGTTCTCTTAAACGCTTGCAGTTCTTCGCTTGTCAGGTTTTCCTGCATCTTCTTTTGGACATTGCGCTGAGTCTTGCTGATAAGTTCTGCCAGCACTTTTCCCTGTTCCGTCAGTGACAGAAGCTGACTTCTTCTGTCCTCCGGATTAGCTGTTTTAGTCAGCCACTTATTAGCAATCATTTCCTTAATCAGACGCGCGATTTGCGCCTTATCCCTGGCGAAGAAATGCACGATATCGTTAGCAGTGCAAATTTCGGATCTGTTGATGAACCCTAAACACTTCACATGCATGGCGTTTAAACCAATTTCGTTGGCTTTAAGTGTTGAACGCATCACTAACCGGTATGAGTCAACAATACTGAAAACAGTATCTGAAATAAAATTATTATCCATATAACGAGCCTCTGGTAGTTAGTTGACAAAGTCAACTTAATTGTTTTATAGTAGACTTTATCAACTTATTTTAGTCTATTCAAGCCAAAAAGGAATAATAGAATGCCGCTGAAAAAGCCCACTATGCGATTAACACATGTTTCAAAAATTATTGATCTTTCCCCTCATTTGCGACGCATCGTATTTTCTGGTGAGAGTCTGAAAGATTTTCCGGTTGCCCTGGAAGGATCCTATGTCAAAGTTGTTTTTCAACATAAAGGTGAAAAACAACTAAAAATGCGTTCATACACTATTCGTTTTTTCAATCCGGAAACACAAGAGCTGGCTCTGGATTTTGTCGTTAATCGTCATAATGGTCCTGCAACTCACTGGGCCCGCGAAGCAAAAATAGGGGACAGTATGGGCATTGCAGGGCCTGGAGCAATAAAAATGACCAACTATCAGCATCACAGCTATCTGTTGGTTGGTGATCTTACTTCAGTAAACGCGATCAACGGCTATATACCAAGGTTTAAAAAGGGAGCGAATATTAGAGCCATTATTGCGGTGCCTGATCGCGCCGATATCATAAAAATGGATTATGACGATTCACTTAATACCCAATGGTTTATTGAAGATGAAGCCACTACTACACTGGAAGAAAAGGTTATCGAAACGGCAAGAGAGATGGCCAAAGATACCCATGTTTTCTTGGGACTTGAAGCCGGCAGCATTCGCTCACTTCGCCCTGTGCTGCAGGAAGAGATTGGGTTCGACAGACTGAATGTCAGTGCGGTAGGTTACTGGAAAAAAGGCGTTGATGCGGATCGCTTCGGAGCGCAGAAAAAGGTTAAACCATTGTAATAGAGAGAAAAAAAAGGTAGGTCAGCCAATTCTTGTGAGGGCAAACTGGTGGGAAATCAGGAGATTCAATAAAGGAACCTTGTCCTTCGTAATTGCCATTTTCGCTGCCACAATCGATAATTTTTACCGTTAAGTCATAGAGATTTTCTTTCTCGATTCGGAATACATTCCCTGTCTTACTTCGTCTTTATGATTTCAAATCACCTGAAAATTTAAAATACCGCTGATTGATAGCACTATAAATTCAAATTATTAATCATGGTTTGAATAACATCTTCAAAGGTTGCTAATTCCTCTTTCGAGAGTCCCTGTTGCATCCGTTTGCTGATCACAATATCTTCTTGATGAACTTTATCAATCAGATCACGTCCTGATTCGGTCAGCACTAATAGCTTACTGCGTTTGTCGACTTCATTCGGTTTTCTTTCAACCCACCCTTTGCTAAGCATGTCTTTGATTAATATCGATATTTGTGATTTATCGCGACCTAATCCCTGGACAATATCATTTGCTGTACAGCTGGATATTTGTGCAATAATCCTTAAACAATGGACATGCATCGCATTGATATTTAGTGATTTTGCATCGATCGCTCTGCGCATCTCGGTGCGATAGCTTTGTATCAAAGTAAACAAATACTTACTGGTTAAATTATTCATTAAAGATCTTTTTAATTTTGAATTGATTGACAATATCAACTACATAGGTATAGTTAACTTTATCAACTAAGTGTTGTAATGTAAAGAAGGCTGATCAGTATAGAAGTAAAGTCAACAAACTGAATACCTTCATGTTGCTAGGGTCTGTTTATATTATGGAGTAGCGAAGATGGGAATTATCAAACCAACAAATAAATCAGTGGAAAGCCTTAAGGGCCTGCACCTGTATCACACTGGGTTTTCCAATTGTGCAATGCGTGTCAGAATCGCTCTGGAAGAGAAAGGTCTGGATTGGACCAGCCATCCTGTCGACCTTTCAAAGGGCGAGAATCTAACTAAGGAATACATTGGTATCAACCCCAATGCTGTTGTTCCAACCTTGATCGATGATGGCGTCGTTATTATCGATTCTGCTGACATTATTGATTACTTGGATAGAAAATTTACGCCTGGTTCACTTCGCCCCGAGTCGGCAGAAGACCAGAAATTGATCTACTACTGGATGTATTTAGCCAGAGATAATCACCTTTCCATTAAAACTTACATGTATGGCAATATTGGACGTGCAAGTGAAAATATGAAGAGAACAGTCGAGCAGATGGCTGAGTATCGCCAAAATCAAACCTTTGATACGGCTTTACTCGCGTTTCATGAACGCTTTAATTCCGCTCAGGGTTTGACTAAAGCAGATTTAGAGATAGCCACTGCTGTTATTGATGACTGTTTCGAAAAAATGAACGAGCGACTAAACGACCATAACTGGCTAGTCGGAGATAGTTTCTCTTTGGCTGATATTACCTGGATCCCACAGTTAGTCGTCCTCAAAGCTGCAAATTATCCATTTGAAAACTATCCGAATTTGGAAAAATGGAAAAAAGCGATTATCCAGCGTCCGAGCTTTAAACAAGGTGTTTTGGCCTGGCTGCCGGAAATGAAAAACTAATCCATCGATTACGTTATTTGCTGCTTAACCCGAATAAATAATAGTTAACATGTATGCCTAGCAGTACAGATATCGATAGCAAATTTTATTATTAAAGATGCTTGCTGACCACAGGGGCCTGCCACCCTGCTGTTTACATTTATGGTGAAAAAATGATTCAAAAAAGTTGGAAAAATAATTTATCGGTCACTCGCTATCTGATGGATATCTGTCTTCTAGTGGGGTTTATTTTACTTTGTCTGCCCAATATTACAGGGATCCTATTACATGAATGGCTAAGCCTTTTATTTATTATCCCTTTTGTTATTCATCTATTGTTGCATTGGGATTGGATCATATCTCTGCCAAAGCAGCTTATAAGCAACTTTAAAGCGTTTAAAGGTCAGGCTCGGTTTAATCTATTATGGGATTTGATTTTCTATTTTGCGATGTTAATCGTTATCCTGAGTGGATTCTTAATATCGGAAGCAATATTACCGCAATTTGGAATTCAGTTAACCATTCAACCTTTCTGGGCTGAAATCCATGATGTATTTAGTAACCTGCTGATGCCTATGTTAGGTATTCACTTGGCCATGCACTGGAAGTGGATCAAGAGCCTTAGTGTCAAAATATTCAGTAAAAAATAAGACCCGAGGACTGAGCGATGAAACATATTACAAACCAGTGGAAAAAACGCAGTGCTATCATTTTTCTCGTGTCTTTTATTATCTGCCTGATTTTATGGACATTATCAATGAGCGAGTGGGCAGCAACAATAAATGCTAAACCTGTAGAAGCTCATGATGAACCGGATCTGTCTGCGCTAATGATGATGATTTTGCCATTTGTAAAGGTCGTAGTGTTGACTCTGGTACCCGCACTACTGTGTTTGGCTATTATGCGAATTATTGAATTAATTACTAACAAACGTCATAGCAAATCTATGATGACTAATCAGACGCTTGCTCCTGCTCTTTCAGCCTCACCTATCACACTGCAATGTATTGAACGAATTGATGAGACTCATGATACGGTAACCTTCATATTCAAGGCGCCTGCTGTTAATTATATTTCGGGGCAACACATTATTCTGATGGTAAATATTAATCAAAAAATTTATCGCAGGGCCTATACACTTTCATCAACCCCCTCGCGTCCAACAACTTGGACTATTACGGTCAAACGTGTGCAAGGCGGGCGGATTTCCAACTATCTGGTGGATCAATTTCAGCCCAATATGTTGATTCAGGCAATGCCTCCAACGGGTCAATTTAACTTGTCAGAATGCAAAACAGATGAACACTATTTGTTTCTTAGCGCTGGAAGTGGGATCACGCCGCAAATGTCAATGACCCGTTATTTACTCGATATGAACGCTCAGTCGCATATCCAATTTATCTATTTTGCACGCAGTGTCGATGATCTTATTTTCGGGAAAGAGCTGGAGAGACTCGCCAAGCACCACGAAAACATGACCTTAAGTATCGTATTATCTGAGCAACCTAGCGCTGGCCATAGAACTGGATTACTTAACAATATATTGCTAGATGAACTTGTACCTGATTTAACCAAGCGAGCCGTATTCACTTGCGGGCCAGAGCCTTTTATGGATATTTTACAAGATTGTCTAGAAAGCCGTGATTTTGATATGAACTACTTCCATAAAGAGAGTTTCGGTCAATCACAGGAGAGTCGTGAAGGTCGCCAAGGTACAACTCTATTTACCGTTAATGTTC
Source organism: Psychromonas sp. (assembly GCF_047632995.1). Lineage (GTDB taxonomy): Bacteria > Pseudomonadota > Gammaproteobacteria > Enterobacterales > Psychromonadaceae > Psychromonas. The sequence continues at coordinate 13,524 of NZ_JBLIEK010000008.1, read as the reverse complement.
CTGATTATGCTGCATCCAGTGAAGTGAACGGATCTGTAACTTTGCTTGATGTACTCGATGAGATGAATGTACCGATCGACCAAGATTGTCGATCAGGCATTTGCGGTGCCTGCAAATGCAAAGTTACAAAAGGTGACGTACAAGATACGAGTAAAAACGTACTTACAGACGATGCTATAAATCAAGGTTATGTTCTCGCATGTAGTACGCATATACGCAGTGATATTGAAGTTATGTTGGTGTGAACGGGCTGCGGCCTTCCATCTTCTTCAAAAAGGGTAAAAAGTCCATTTTTTGCCGATTTACAGCCTTGTTCTGAAGTTTATCGAGGCGCTAAAAAGGCATCTAAAAAAATAATTGGAGTGTTGCCAAGCTGACTGATAGTTGCTTAGCAGCACTGTTTATAAGTGCCCTACCTTCACCAAGATAACTGTTTCTTGTTCAACATAAGGACAGTGTTCGCTTAAGTGTGGACTGCGAAGCCAGGTTCCTTGGGGATAACGACCATACTCATCAATAAACTCACCACTGATAACAAATATTTCTTCTCCCCCAAAATGACGGTGCGTTTGAAAGTGTTCTCCTGCAGGCCATTTAACCAGCGCTGTCGATTCGCCTTTATAATGGTGCAGAGGCATCACTTGCAAACCACCTATTCCGGGTGACCAGGCTGTTTTTTGCGTATTGATAACCACATGCTCATTATCACCGGGTTGAAACTGATGTAATTTCACCAGAATAACACAGCCTTCTTTGCTAAAAGGCGCGTGTCTAAATCCTTCAGGGTTTCGAAAGTAACTACCCGCTTGATAGTCGCCAGTATGATCAGAGAATATACCTGACAACACCAGTATTTCTTCACCCAAAGGATGATCATGCTCTTTAAAACTGGCACCCGGGTCAAACTTAACTAAGCTGGTTGCATGCCCTCTTTCAGCGTCTTCTCGGGCTAAGGGCTTACGCCAAACACCTGAATATGGACTGGCAACCCAGGGTTGAAAATCGGTTTGAATAGCCATTTTTTTGTCAAAATTCATATTTAACATCTATTTCACTCCATTTTTTATGGTTGCTATTGCTGCCTAATAAAATACTAACAACAAATGCTTTGAACTTATATAAATCTCTGCTTTGCGACTACCGGTCATGATAAACGCATTTATCTCATTATTACCAATAGTTAATTTTAGCTGTGCGCATTGCCCTTTAATTCTGGTTGCCTGATACGCAGGGGAAAAATCTGCTTGTCTGTTGATCGTCAAAAAGTAATTAATGACAGCTTTAAAAATGATACTATCCAGTACACTTTGTTTATGGTTAGGTTTTTACATGCGCGATTCAACTCAGAAAAAAAGAATTAAAATTATTGAGGTAGCAACTGAATTATTTATCGAACGGGGCTATAAAGATACATCACTGGATCAAATTGTGGCAATCTGCGGCGGTTCAAAACAAACCTTATATCGTTATTTTTCCAATAAGGAAGGACTTTTTGTTGAAGTACTGGCACACAATACGAAAAGCAGTTTAGAGTCTGTATTTCAGTTAACTGAAAAGCACAATGAACCTTTACAGGTGACCCTCGAACACTTTGCAATTAAGTATCTAAAAGGCATATGTACGAGCACCATACTCGGGCTATTCCGTATTATTGCAGCCGATTTTAATAAGCATGACTCGGTACCTCTGCAATTCTGGCAGACCGGGCCTTTACGTATTCATCAATATTTGATTGAGTTTCTGAAAACCAGCGAAGCCTGTCAATCGTTACATATAGAAGATGCCGATCTGGCCTGTGCCCAACTGCTGTCACTGATCAAACTCGATTACCAGAACTTGGCATTATTAGGGCTTGAGTTGCCCGGTGATGAGCAATTACGTCAACACATAAAAAAGGCGGTAAGTACTTTTCTATCTCTTTATCAGAAATAAAAAACCGTGTTAATCACCATCTATCAAGTTGTCGACTGTTTTTCAGCTAATTTTTTACCGATCAGTAAGATCGGTGCCAGTGCAAATATCGATAAAATAAACACGATCAAAGTGTTATTCAATGCCAAGGTTGTCGCTTGCTCGGTGACCCGATTAGTTATTTGCCCCATTTCAATGGGGAATGTGGATAGATGCCCCTGAGTCAGAATTGCATCTCCAAGCGCCTGCTGATAAAACCTAAAACCGCGACTGGCAGCGTCTAATGTTCGACCGATTTCACCGGCAGCCTGGGCACTCTGGTTTTGAATCACTCGGGAAAAGAATGCCCCGCCGATTAAACTCCCCATGGTTCTAAATAGATAGAAGTTGCAAATACCTTCAATGCGCTGATCCACCTTGAAATGCATCAGAACCGATATTGTTACTGAGACGTTGAGTAAACCAATACCAAACCCGCGCAACAGCATAGGCCGCAACAACGATTCGGGGTCGACATTACTCGGCAGTTGGCTAAAAGTGTAAACTGAAAGCAAAATCATCACCACCCCAAATGGAACCACCGCATCACTTAGCGGGCGTCGATAACAAAACACCAAAACACTCAAGATCATACCTGCAAGCATCGCATAAAAAGAGGGCAAATAAGCATAACCCGCGTTCAAGCTATTGTAATTGAGTACTTTCCCTAAGAAATTAGAAAACAGAATAGTGCTGCCCGAAACGGCAAAGCCCGCTAAAAAAGCGTTGTACATAAAAACATTTATCTTTAATTGGCTGTGCAGTTGCATTGCTGCGCTGCGCCGTTTGCCACGCGTTCTCACTAACAGGTAAATTGCCGATAGCGACAGTATTACGGCAATAACAGTTAGCTCTGAATACAATACTGAATCCAGCCAGTTATAATAATCACCGCGCATTAACAAAAACACAATCAAACTGATTGCCGAAGCAATAAACAGGTACACAACAAGACTTGATTTAGGTTGAAGTTCAATCTGCAAAGGTTTCGGCGGAAACACACAACTAATCACTAATGCAGCGAAGAACAGCCATGTTAAGACCATGCTAAAGAGTGACCAGCTAAAGCTCTCCAACAGCTCTGCGGTAAGCCAGGGATATCCACCTAGCGGCAGCAAGGTTGTAAAAATAAGCATAAGCGCAATAATAACCGGCAGCACTCTTGCTGCAAAATCGTTAAGTACCAGTAAATTCACCACGGCAAGCAACACACTGAGCATAAATCCGCTGGCCAGCCACGCAATAATAAAAATCAATTCATTGGATGGTGCCATCGCCAGCGCGAGATTAGCAAAAAGTCCCACCAGCAAGGAGATCAGCAAAGCGCGAGAAGTGCCCCATAAGCGAATCAACAGTGGCGTTAATAGCAGGCCCAATACCTGAAAAATAGTAAAGCCGACTTTAACTTGGGACATTTCATCAATAGAGAAACCGATAGAAGCAGCCATTTCATAGGATAGGTCATTAAACATAACCGTGCTGAGGCCATAGGCAGCCATAGAAAACAGCGCTAATATCAGCAAAGAAGTGCGTTTATTCATAAAAAGTTAACCTTGCTGCTGAGTGAGTGTCGGTAGAAACTTCATCTGAAAACAGCGGCAATAACAGCAAAGAAGTGCGTTTATTCATAAAAGTTAACCTTGCTGCTGAGTGAGTGTCGGTAGAAATTTCATCAGAAAACAGCGGCAATAACAGCAAAGAAGTGCGTTTATTCATAAAAGTTAACCTTGCTGCTGAATATGGATAGAAACTTCAGCAGATAACCCCGGATAAACACGTTGTTTTAAATCAGCAGGAATATCAAGCTCAATACGTACAGGCACCCGCTGCACTACTTTTACAAAATTACCCGTTGCATTTTGTGGCGGTAAGAGACTAAATTGTGCACCCGTTGCCGGTGTAATCGAAGCAACTCGGCCATGCAAAATTCTGTCTGGAAACATATCCAAAATAACGTCCACACTCTGCCCTTTCATTAGATGCTTAAGCTGAGTCTCTTTAAAATTAGCTTCAACCCAGATGTAGTCCGGCACCATGGTCAGTAGCCCCATTCCGGGCATAATATATTTACCGATTTGAACTTGCCTGTTAGCCACATAACCATCGAAAGGTGAACTCACGATGGTGCGATCTAATGCGATATTAACTAAACGAAGATTAGCCTGCGCCTGTTTCAGTTGCGCTGTTAATTGCAGTCTCTGCGCCGATAAAGTCTCATATTGTTTTTGCTCTGCCGACAACCCTAACTTCGCTGTTTCTAAGCTACTATCCATGGCAATTGAACTTGTTCTTTGAGCTTCAAATTGATTGGTACTGACAGAGTGCTTTTTAAGTAAGCTTGCATAGCGTTTTAACTCTGCACGCTGATACTCGGCATTCGCCGCAGAGCTGTGAATAGTCTGCCGTGCTTGTGCAATTTTTATTTGCTGCATATCGCTTTGGCTTTGGTTAGCTGTCAGTGCCGCTTTTGCAACTTCAAGTGTCGATCTGGCAATCTGCTGGTTGGCTAAAAAATCCATATTATCGATAGAAAATAGCGGATCACCTTTATTTACCCATTGATTATCAGTCACAAATATATTATTTACCTGACCACTTACCTCGATAGATATTGCAGTCACATCAGATTGCACGTAGGCGTTATCTGTCGTTACCCTATCCGGTTGGTAAATTGAAACGCAGGCCGCTACTAAAGCTGCCAGAATTAACGTTAACGCGATTGCTGTTTTCTTCATTTAAAAACCTTTGTTAGTGACTTTACCTGCAAGAAACTGTACTGTACAGTACAGTTTATTCAAGTAAAGTTAATTTTGATCTTATTGATGTAAAAAATCACTAAGGTTTGCAGCTGATATTGAAACAGCTGTATTTTTAACATTGACAATTACCCTCAAAATTAAAGGAAAAAAATGAATCAGTTAAAAGATTCTTGATTCACCCCCAATGGAAAGCGTCGATTCCCAGCTGATTGGCGAAATTTTTAAAGAAGATCTTGATGGATACGTGTGCGAAGTAGCACTGGATGTCGGGTATCACCTGGAGGGCGAAGACTATAACAATGGCCTGCCAAAAGCGCGCCTGGCACTGGAAGATGTTGATTGCGGTTGGAAAAAGCTATGTAAATGGGGATAAATAGTACAAAAGTTATCTGTCGGAATGCGCCCTTTCCTCCAAAAAATCAACTCATCAACTCCTTTCATAGCGGTGAAAAACCGAAAAATAGCAAGAGAAAAACAGAAAAATAGAAACAGAAAAATAGGAGCCAAGCCTTTTATCAAAACGCCCTAGTGATCAACGGTAAAAAAGTATGGCAGTCCTCAATTAGCGATATTTTTTTAATTAATTAGGAGATACATATGAAGCATGTTTTTATTGCTATAGCGTTAGTTATATTAACTGGCTGCTCAGCAATGCAGCCAACTAAAACAGGTTTTATTGATAACTATCAACAGCTTCAAAAGGTTGATGACCGACAATTTCGTTTTGTTGCACCAGCCTCGCAGTGGCCTGAATTTAGCTGCATAAGGGTAATGCCTATTACCCTATCTATCACAGAAGCTCAATCTCAGGTGAGAGAAGATTGGTTGGATGAAAGAGAGAAGATGCAGCAATTAATGAGCAATTCACTCGCGCCATTTGCTAATACAGAGTCAACCTCACCTGTTGAGTTAAGGTTAACCGTGAGTGATATAGATACCTCCTCTCCAACGCTCAATGTAATAACAATGCTGGCATTTTTTGCTCCATTAGATAACGGTGGTATCACAATTGAAGCTGAACTTATTAATACCACCAACGATCAGCAACTTGCCAGCTGGATTTGGTATGAAGATCGCTCTATGTTGGATCTATTTGCAAGTTTTTCAACCTATGGCCATGCAGAATTGTCGACTCAAGATTTCGCCGAACAAGTAAAACAGATTTTGTCGCAACATCAAAAACCTCTTTTTGTTAAAGCAGAAAAGGATGAAATGTAATGAATGCAGAAAATAAAACTGGCGATTACACATCAATTACTTCTGCATTAGATAGGACAGCGCTGGCTAAAAACAAACAAAAAAAACAGGACCGCCAATCCTTTTGTTAAAACCACTAATTATAAAGTAGGTATAAATTCACAAACCGTCAAAAAGGTATGGCGGTCCTCACTTTGGTGCTAACCTTTGAATGATCGTACAATACAAAATAGCCCTGATAATAAAAAGAAACAAGGAATGCAACCATGTATAGATTTCTGGGAAAGATTGTTCTTATTAGCGTGACCATCGTATTGCTTATTGGCTGCAAGGGAGAGGACAGCGGCGATCGAACCCATCCCCAGTACACAGATTTTACTGATGAGTTACCCACTACCGAGAATCCCAACGAAAACACCCTAGTTCCCAATGCAGCCCTTGCAGAAGATGTCAGATCCCCCACCACAGTGATTGGTAACGGCACGCCCCAAAGCTGTACCAGCGAAGCAGTTGTCACCGCCATTGCAAAGGGAGGGGTTATCACCTTTGAGTGCGGTCCTGATCCAGTAAGTATTCCCATGGATGAAACGGCCAAGATTGTCAATGATACTGGACCCAAGATCGTTATCGATGGCGGCGGAAAGGTAGCCTTGAGTGGTCAAGGTGAGCGACGTATTCTGTATATGAACACTTGTGACGAAGCCCAAAAATGGACCACCAGCCATTGTCAAAATCAGGATCACCCGCAGCTCACCATTCAAAATTTAACTTTTACAGATGGTGATTCGCGCAATGAAACCGAATTTGATGGAGGGGGAGCAATATGGGTACGCGGCGGCCGTTTTAAAGTCGTTAATAGTCATTTTTTCTCCAACACCTGCGCCGATACTGGCCCCGATGTGGGCGGTGGTGCCATACGTGTATTCTCTCAATACGACGGTCTTCCAGTATATGTTGCTAACAGTACCTTTGGCGGTCCTGGTGAGTTAGCCAATGTATGCTCCAACGGAGGAGCCATCAGTAGCATCGGTGTTTCGTGGTCTATCTACAACAGCTCATTCCAATACAATCGCGCTATCGGAAATGGAGGGAACCCGTCTGAAATCGGCACTCCAGGTGGTGGTAGTGGCGGCGCTATTTACAATGACGGCAACACCATGACGTTGTCCATCTTCGGAACCTCCATTGAAAACAATGAGGTCAATTCTTATGGCAGCGCTATCTTCTTTGTTACCAATGATCACTCTGGCGATATTCACATCGAAGATTCAACCATTAAAAATAATAGCGGCGGTAGCTGGGAAAATGTGATTCCAAGTGTAGCGATGCACGAAGATACCGCCCACACAGTGATAAATTCAAATATTCAGTAAATTGGGAAATGTCCAGAACCGAATTTTAGTTGATTGTGCGAAACAAGCCGTTAACGAGAGTGTTAAACGAAGAAAAGCAGGAAAAGGAAGAGCAGCACAGCCAAACCTTTTCTCCCATTCCAGAATCCCCTCCCCGTCATTCCCGAGTTGTTTTATCGGGAATCTCAGCTGCACCATAAAAAATACAATTATTAATAAGCCAAAGTTATAGCTGCACTCGAATGCACTTTTAGTATTACTCTGCCCCGGTTTTTGCGTTGACAGTCAAGATTAAAGATCTGACTCTATTGGTTCATTCTGTTGTGGCAAAAGGCAAAGTCTGCCCGGAATTGCATGTCACATATCATCCGCGAAATATTGGGGTCACCCATCAGCCCCACATATTAACTTGATCTATTTTTGTCATTATTTAATCAATATTTTATCTATTGGTCTAGTGTTATATTCAGATAGTTGTGTAACTAAATTAAAACTAACGAAGCAAAATGGGGAATTGTCATGAAAAATGTTACCTATGTAGATACTACGCAGTATGGGTGGCGACGTATGTTGTCAGTCGTTGCTGCGCTCGCGGCATTCGTCGTCATCATCTTCGCCCTGACCGGCTGTTTCGGCAGCAGCGATAGCGATGATGGTACATCTCCGCTGTCCGCATCCGGAGAACCAACGAATCTCACGGTGGTAAGAACGGGGGTTCCCTTGACAACGAAACTGGCGTGGTCGGTACCAGCAACTGGTGGAGATCCGGTCAGTTATGAGATCTACCTATCTACGACAGCCGGCACGGCTTTTCAGGACAGCAATAAAATCGGTTCGATACAGGCTGTGGCCGGCGAAACGATCTACACATACATCGACAGTGCCGAGACAACGATTGTCAATACCTACTGGGTTGTTGCCGCCAAGAACGCTAGTGGTGAAACGCCCACTGCTGAAGTCATGTTACCGCCCGCACCCGGACAACCAACGAATTTCACGGTGTCTAGACCGGGGGACGCCCTCTTGACAGCGGAACTGTCGTGGTCGGTACCAGCAGCTGGAGGTGACCCGGTCAGTTATGAGATCTACCGCTCCACGGCGCCCCTCGATGTTTTTCAGGACGACAATCAAATTTTTTCGGTACCTGCAGTGGCTGGCGAAACGACCTACACATACACCGACAATGTCGGGCTGTCGAATGACGATACCTATTGGGTGGTTGCCGCCAAGAACGCGGGTGGTGAAACGCCTACTCTTGAAGTCCAGTTCAGGCCGATTGGTCCTCCTGGGGGCACCGGTGACGACGAAGGATACGGCAACAACTTTGCAGCCGCTCTGATCTTCGCTGACGATATCGGCATTAGCGCTGCGGATCTCGCCGGTTCCACTGGCTGGACGACCGACCTGGCGTTGATTGACACCAACACGGGTCTGCGTCCATCCTCGGAAGAAGTGGCAAGTTTACTGGGTCAAACAGTCCCTGTAACTACACTGGCATATCTTGATGATACCTCGATATTTGTCCTAGGTGGCGTGGACTACTGGAAACAAAAAACGGTCAGCACGTGGCAGGGGCAGTGGGAAAATGGCGCAGCTGAAAATCAGCTTGTTAATGCCGCATGGGGCGACAACCTGATCAGTCAGAGTCTGACTGCAAATTCCACGATCCGGATTGAGATGGTGCTCTCCAAGGCGCTCGCCACACCCATGACATCTTATACGATGAAATCCCTCTATGGATCAAAACTAAATGAGGTGTTTGGCACAGACGGAACAACCTACGACAACTCGAGCGCATTCGTGTTTGCTTCGAATGTCCACCTGACGATTCAGAAACTGGATGGCAACGGGACGCCAGATGGCTCACCGCTATACGATCAGCATCTCTGGGGAGGTGACGGACCAGGAAACTTGGGTGCAGAGATAAATGTCGCAGGTAACTTCACTTACGGGTTTGTTTGGAACCTCAAGAGCGATACTCTTCCTGCTGACATCACGACAGGAAAAGCAGGTACCTGGAGGATCACGTTCTTGCTTGATTCCGACAACACAGGCTCTGGAGCTACACTTGCCGACAATAATACATTTATCGATACTGTAACAAATGGCGTCCGCGTATCCGACACCGAGGTATACATCGATATTGCTATTGCCCAGTAACCACTAAGCGACCACCGGCCTGAAAGAGTCTCAAACTCCTTCAGGCCGGACTGAGAAGAATAGGTCACCCATGTGATCTACTCACATCACCATGCTGACCATGCTCGTGGAATGCACTTGTTCCCTGACTCAGCAATAAAGATTGCCAACATTCAAGCGGCTAAATTATTAAAAACTGCCAATGCCCCTTTACGTCCGATGCCTGACATTATTTGGTTTGTTCAACACCTAAATAAGCAGCGAGGCGCAATACTTCGTGGCTTATAGGAGTTTTTATTTAGTTATTAAGCGCCTCTGCTGCTTGCTCGATGGTGACTTTTTTGCCAATTAACGGGTAACTAAATATCACCACGAGGACCTGAATGAACATCACCGCTGTCATTGCAACTAAACCATAATCACTGATAAAGGTTGAGACTAGCGCACTTGCAACTACGCAGAACATCATCTGTAAAAAATTCATCAGACCGGCTGCTGAAGCGCTGTGCTCTCTGAAATCAGATAAGGCATTATTAGCAACAATCGGATATATCGCACCATTCGCCATTGCCATGAAACACATAAGTCCTAGCTCTGGAACTATGGAAGTTGCAGAATGGTTCATTGCGACAATAAACATTAACAGCACACTGATAATGAATAGTTTTATTAACCACGGCAGTATTTGCGCCCCTTCGTATTTATTTAATAAAACTCGGCAAGTGTAACCGCCAATAATAAATGCAATGGTTTGCGGCACGTAGCTTAGGCCGATATCCGCGCCAGAGTATCCCATGGCAGTCATTACAAAAGGTGAACCCGTTAGCCATGCAAAAAAGGCCGCTGAACAGGCTGCATAAATAAGCATATTGCCAGTGAATTTTTTTGATTTTAAAATTGTCTTATACGATTGCAAGGCACTTAATGGCTTTGTATCAGCTAATGGCAACTCTGCTTGTTGAAATGCCAGATCCTTAGGTGTAGAGAAGTTAATGAAGCTGCTGCGTATAATCAGAGTGGCACCAATTGCAACTAATGTATAAAAAATAGACTGCCATCCAAAATGAGATTCAAGGACGGTTCCCAATAATGGTGCGAGCGCTGGTGATAACGCAACTAACGGCATTATGGTTGCAAATACTCGTTGTGAGGTTTTTGAATCATATTTTTCGATAACAAACGCTTGCCATATTATTGTCGAACCACATGCCCCAACTGCCTGTATAAATCGGCCAAATAATAAAATTTCAATGCTGCTTGAAAATGCACAAATGATGCTGCCAATACTGAAAATTATCAAGCTGCTGCATAAAACGAATTTTTTTCCGAACTGTTTTGTTAGCGGACCGTATACCAGCTGACCGCAAGCCATACCGAATAGGAATATAGCAAGAGACCAACCGATGAGCAGTTCACTGGTGTTCAAATCTTGACGAATAATATCAAAAGCAGGCAGATACATATCTGTTGCCAAAAACCCAAGCATACTTAAACCAGCTAACCAGATATAGGGAATTACGAATTTTTCTTTTGTCATTTTTACCTCTGAAAGAATGAATTTTATTTAGTTTATGCTTGCTATTTACCGTTGTGAAACGGTATGTTTTCACCATTCCTTTCAAAATAACTGATGCGTATGTTTTCTAATCAAGATCTTGTTGTTATTGATGCCGTTGCTCGACGAGGTAGTTTTTCTGCTGCCGCCGATGAGCTGCATAAAGTGCCGAGTGCTATAAGTTATACGGTTAAATCTATTGAGAATAAGTTAAACGTACTGCTCTTTAAACGTCTGCACCGTAAGGTGAAGTTAACACCTGCTGGACATTATTTTGTTGAGCAGGCGCGTTTACTATTGAAGCAAATGAATGAAGTTAAATTTCAAACTCAACGGGTTGCTAACGGTTGGCAGAGCAGTGTTTCAATTGCGCTTGATAATGTGGTTCGGGAAGCCAGTGTGAATCAGCTGGTAAGAGATTTTTACGATAAATTTCCTGATGTTGAGTTGTTATTAACCATGGAAGTTTTTAACGGTGTTTGGGATGCTTTGGCTGACGGGCGAGCTGATATTGCCATTGGTGCTACGGCTTCGGTCCCAATCTCTGGCAATATATCTTATCGCGCGATGGGCTCTCTTGCGTGGAACTTTGTGGTAAGTGCAGATCATGCAATAGCTCAATTACCTGAGCCGCTTGAGGAAACTGACTTAATTCGATACCCCTGTATCTGTTTGGATGATAGTTCACGGAAGCTGCCGAAACGTACAACATGGCTGCTGGACAATCAAAAACGTTTAGTTGTGCCCAACTGGCACAGTGCAGAGCAGTGTTTTATTGCCGGACTGGGAATTGGCATTATGCCCTCGCATCGTTCCAGGCCACTGGTTGAACAAGGGAAGCTGATTACGCGCACGTTAAGCAAACCACATCCCAATAGCCCTTGCTGTCTTGCATGGAACAACGATAGTTTAAATCCTGCTGTTATTTGGTTATTAAACTATTTAGGAGACAGTGAAAAACTGCATGCTGAATGGCTTTGCTGAACGAAGCAGGCTTGGTTTTTGCTGACTTATCGCGCCACGTTTATCATCTCTGATAACCCGTTAAACGTACGTAATTTACCGGCGCCGCATTGGCTTGCATTTGAAGAGAGTGAGTTTTCTATGAAATAAAAGAGAGTGTCCTAATATTCCTTTTCGTTCCAGAAACTTCCCACCGTCATTCCCGAGTTTTTTTGTCGGGAATCCCCGCGCCAGCTGCATTGCTTATCTGTAAGCTTTCGCTTGTAGCGTCTGCTGTAACTTTCATTGTTGGTCTTCCGCCTTTGACGGAGTGTAGACGATGAGAAACCGAAACGTAGTTTCGCAGTTCGAGAGAGTCATGCTTCTCAACAGCAAGAAAAATAAGATAAAGAGAGTTTTGTTCGTACCACTATGCTGCCGCATAACTAACAGTGCCGTCCGAGACGTTTTTTAATCTTGCACTGCCCAACCACTTTTTAACGCACCACCTCAGACATTACGTCCCTGTATTGGCTGAGGTTAGAAAATACGAGGCTCAACCGTCAATTACGATTCCCGAATCCCCTCCCTGTCATTCCCGAATTGTTTTGTCGGGAATCTCAGCTCCAGCTGCATAGGTTATCTGTAAGCTTTCGCTTGTAGCGTCTGCTGTAACTTTCATTGTTGGAGTTCCGCCCTTGACGGCGTGTAGATGGTAAAACGGGGCGCGGGCTTCAGCCCGTTTTTCTCTGCACGGTGATCTTGATAGCCGCATCGGTTATTTGTAAGCTTACACTTGTAAGCGCTTGGTTTAACTTTCTTTGTTGGTCTTCCGTCCTTGACGGCGTGTAGACGATGAGAAACCGAAACGAAGTTTCGCAGTCATGCTCTCTCAACAGCAAGCATTACAGCATTTATAACGAGTATAACCAGAAAAACTATCTTATTTATCTTTATAACCATTATCTTATATCTCATTGTGTTGCCGCTTTAAATCGCTCTAAACTGTCGCGAGCAGAGCCGATATATCTTTCATTCACATCATCACTAACGTTATCTATTTGCTGTTCCAGAAAAGCAGCATACTTATGCAATTTTTTACGCTCATCTAGCGGGAAATATTTTAGATAGGAACGGTTCATGCTCATTAGGTGCGCTCTTACCTCTTCACCTTGCCAACGTTTTACTTTAAGTGGCGGAAATTTTATGCCGTTACCATCCCACTGTTGTCTAACGGTCGCGGAACCAAACGGCGACAGCGTTTTAGTCGAGAGTTCGGGGTGATATACCCCCACAAGCATGCTGGGTTTGCCACCCAATTGAAATTTACCAGCAGGAAAGGTCACCCATTCGCCACTCTTAACCACTCTCACTTTATGGTAATAATCATCGTCAACACCATGGTTCGGAGCCGTGTTATAAGTCAGTGTTACCACTATATCTTCCATCGGCTCTGGCGTCATAATCTGGATTTCAAACGGTCCGTAGGTGATCGCTGTCACCGTTAAGTAGTGCCAGCCCCCTTTTAAGGCAAGGACAATGATAATTGCTATCAAACCATACTTGTATTTTTTACTCATCATTTAGCTCCATTCTCATATTCCACATTGTTACTCTTTACCTTGTACAG